>CAUZQF010000029.1:0-14094 GCA_963581905.1 Dehalococcoidia bacterium | reverse complement strand
GTTTACTTGGAGAATGATGCGACGCTAGTCCCGTAGCTGAAGCTAACACTACTTCACAATAGCCTTATAAGCCTTAATAGCATCCTCGCTATTCATCTAGTAGCCCAATAGCTTCTTCGAGATGATTAGGCTGTAATCGGGTTTCTCTTTGCCCTCGTCACCGCCATAAGTCCCTGCTACCACGGTCAGTCAGAAATTTGCCACATTCTTCTGGTATACAACTGGACGCACGTGAACAGGGATGGACTAACGTAACTAGGATAATCGGGGGTTAGGAACAAATTCCCATGATTGGAAGGCAGGCACTCTACCGCTGAGTTACTCCCGCTCGTATACTGATTATCTATCAATTTTATACTTAAATCTAGGGTGGGTAACATAATTGGGAACGGATCCAAAATAAATTTGCCCCAAAGTTTGCCACATTTGAATCCTAACCGGGTAGCTGAGTTCAGGCTGCTTCATCAATGGGATACAGGGCATCCCGAATAGCCTCAGCACTTTTACTTCTGGCTTCACTGATTACCTTTACGCAACAGTCAAGAGTAACGCTGGGGCTTGGTGTCCTAGCCATTGGGAAACTGGTAGCTATGTCAGTTTTACGTTCTGTAAGATGCCAACTGGCAAAGGAAATGGAATAGAAGTAAAGAGAACTTCTCTTTTCTGGTCGTTGATGACTGCGATAGCAGTTATGGTGGCCGTTTTTGCCTATACGGGTACGGCGGAATCCGCGACCCCGACAGGATCCATTTCCGGCACGGTCACTGAGGATGACGGATCCACACCGGTTGTGGGAGGAGTCATATTTGTCAGCGACTTCACTACAGGCGCCGCAGCTGGGAGTCGGCTTTAGCTCCCTAGCTTCGTGCTCCGTCACGGGTGACAGTGTCGACTGTGGCGTAAAATTTAGCGGGGAGGCCTCCGGCTTCTCCCTATTCGTGCTAATGGGCGTTAGCGGCGAGGCCACCCCAACGGCGACTTCTGTGCCACCGTCGCCGACGCCAGTTCCAGCGATGCCAACGGCGACGGCCACACCGGCACCAACAGCGACTAAGACAAGCGTCCCACCGACTAGCACATCAACGTCAGTGCCTCCTACGGCAACACGGACTGCTACGTCAACACCAGTTGCAACTGCCGTAGTGGTAGCAGCAGGCTTAGATCCGGTCGCGTCGGAGCCAACTGGTGGATTCCCTGTCGCAGCCGTTATAGGCATCGTGATAGTAGCAATAATAGCGCTGTTAGCCGGAGCCTCGGCTTACCTGTGGAAGAGCGGACAGTACCAAACACTGCTCAGCTTCTGGAGAAGAATTAAAGAGACGGGTCGCTAGACTAGAGAGAAGTCGAGAAATCGACTGTTTGGATCAATTGCATGAGCGCGGACTTTAATTAGTCCGCGCTCATCATGTTTTCAGCTATGTTGACGCTCTTCGACACGTTTGGCTCAGATCAGAAGGGCTACCCAGGACACCATAATGGCCGGCCCCATCCATAGCTCGAACTATTCGGCCCACTGGGGGGCCCCAAATTACAAAGGTCAATACTAGCTCACCCCAAGTACGGACGGCGATCAATATACTGAGGTAAACCAGCCCTCCTGCAAGCCCTAGCACCAGCGCCATAAACCTAAGAAAACCAACCATTCCCCTCTACCCCCGGTATGTTAAAAACCAAAGCAATCATAGATTCTTACTTATTACAGCCCTTAGTGTACGAACAAACTATGTCAGTTATGGGGGTACGCTAGTCGAAAACAGGTGACATTGGCGTTAATTTTTATTGCGACAATGTGAATACAACATTAGAATTTTTTGTATTACAAGCATCGGACACTTGTTGACCAGACTGATATTTTTAGCGGCCGGAAAAGGACCCGGCAACAGCAAAGGACCAGAAATGCAAACTCACCTCACATCGATAAGCGCAGTTACACTCGTGGTAGCAGACATGAGCGAGGCATACAGGTTCTACGAATCATTGGGGTTCGAGCCTAATTATGGAGGGGAGAGAGCCAGTTTCTCCAGCTTCAAGATTGGAACAAGTTACCTGAACCTAGAGCTAGCTAAAGGTCCCAGCAACGATGCGCTTTGGGGACGCGTCATTTTCTACGTAGACGATGTTGATGTCATGCACGGTCACGTCTTAGCCCTGGGTTTGCAGCCAGAGGCGGCGCCCCGCGATGCCGAGTGGCACGAGCGCTTTTTTCACCTGAGGGATCCTGACGGCAACGAACTCAGCTTCGCCAAACTGCTCGAGTAGCCTTCTATAGGCCAGCCATCACTGCCAAGGAGTCCACAACTTGCCGGGCTGACCCTGGTGCGGAGCTCTCAACGTCGCTTAGCTTGGGCTGCGGGTACACCACCATGCGGAGGTCTGGCATTCCCAAAGCAATAGCCTGGGCCCTTGCCGCCTTTTCAAAAACGTCGTGAACAACAGCCACGGCAGCCACACCCTGCTTTTCCAGATTAATAGCGTCCCACACGGAGCCGCTAGTGCAGGACCCTCAAGCACATACTCCCGCAAAGGCGATCTCGCTCTTGGACGCCATGTCTTTAATAATGTCGTCGGGAGCAGGTGCGAAGGTGTTGGGCTTTGTGTAGCTAGTGATCTGAGTGGTCTCCCAGCGGCTCTGCACCTCTGCCTCAAAGCAGTTCCAGAATGGCACTATGGACAGGTGCCCGTTAGACAGAAATCCAACCCGAGCGCCACGAATTTCAGGAAGCTTGGCTATTGTATCCCCGCTCGCCTCTCCTGGCTTACCCACCGGCACGCCCATTACTATCTTGCTCATTTAACTTCTCTCCACGCGTTCAACCTGTGATTCTTCCTACAGAGAACGCCTCTTGAATTCATCTAGACCGGGTGCTGCCTGCTACTAAGACCTAGGAAATTTAATGCTGCGGGTCTCTGCAAAACCCCCCGCCTGCATCCAACCCGGACAGAAAGCACAGAAGCCACTTCCAGAACCCCAGCCACCGGCTACAGTCACTAGCAGATCATCAATATTTCGTATTAACGGCACACGAGCCTCGTCATTGGAAGCATCCACGTTGTGGCTCCAGTGATATGGGTGGTCCGACGTTAGGAAATGGCTGCGCTTCATGAGTCCCACAGGCCTGGTTGCCAATTCCTGTAGCTTTCGCCTCACAGAGTTCTTGTCATAACCCTCTTCTCTCAAGCGATGCGCAGTCATCGGACCAAGAATCAGGAGCATTTGCCCTCCACCGCACATATTGTTATTGCCGGCGGTGGCCATGGAATCGGCCAAGGTATAGAAGACGTCCTCAACTGGGTAATCGTAGCCAGACCCTGTGCCTATGTGGTGCGGGGATTCGCACGCGAATACCGTGACACAACTCTCGTCCACATTGAACCCACGTTCAACATGAATGGGCTCCCAGGGCAGGTCGGGGCGTTCCGCTATGCAGTAGGCGTACTTGCCAGGATGCCCCAGCGTCGCACGATCGATGTCGCCGGGATAAGCGCCGCCAAGGTTCCAGAGGATCAGCCGTAAGGCTCGACCGACCACAGCGTTAGCCCTGGCTCCGCCGCCAAAGACGTTGTCGCCGTAGTTGAAGTTCAGTTGCTCCACTACCGGGCCGCTTACGATTATTAACGGGGCCACACAGTTAGTAGTTGCCTGCACACCGTTGAGATTGAATTTAGGTGTCAGAACTGCCTCCAGTGCGGCGAAGACCACGGGAATATGTTCAGGCAAACAACCCGCCATGATGCAGTTCATAACGACATTTTCGACTGTAGCAATGCGATTGGCAGGCGGTACGACCCCCAGGACCTCTTCAGGGTCTCTTTTGAAGTAATCCAGTGCCTTCTGAATAAGGACTGTCGTAGGAGGCACAACGGGAAGGCCATCCGTCCAACCTAGCTCATACGTTAATTCAATTGCCTGTTCTATGCTGTCGGCTTCGACTATTTCCATCGGCTTCCTTCATTGCGGTTCGTATCGAGATTATCAACCAATATATGATACATCTGGCGCATTATCAACTTGTGTGGCCGCCTGAACGGGCAGTGTGTTCTAGGGGAAATAGCGTCCTGGAACCCTATGGAATACTCAGGGTATTTACGGATGAATTGAAACTTCTACTTGAGTTCGTTATTCTCTTGGTGCCCCCCCATATCTGGAAACTATCCATATTCAAGCCCAACAGCGGGCGGAATGACGAGGCATTCAGATATGAGACAGCTCATCGTGACGATCAGACGACCCCGAATCGCGATACCTCGCCTTATTATATTAGGCCTGGTCCTACTGCAAGTAGGCCTAGAACTGATTTCCTGGACTGTATTGTCAGGCCTGTTTCTCCTAGCTTGGCCAGTCCTCACGGCCATACTGTTCGCATTAGTCGGATTCAAACTACTCCTGAAGCTGAAATCGCTCATGTACGCGGCCGGTTGGGGAGTGCCGAACATAGGAGGCCCTATCGTTACCGCCCAGGGACTCATCTTCATAGGCGCCACTGCGGACGACTACCTGCGGGCCTTTGATATTGAGACAGGGGAAGAACTTTGGAAGGGGCGACTGCCCGCCGGTGGACAGGCCACGCCGATGACGTATCGTGTGAGCGAAGATGGCCGGCAGTTCGTTGTGATCGCAGCGGGAGGTCATTCCGGACTAGACACGAAGACGGGCGACTCTCTTGTTGCCTTCGCCCTCAAGGGAAAATAAGCAGAGAGACATCGGTTGAAATCGGGCATGTCGCGTATGTTTTCAGACTGGCCGGAAGGATTAGCTGAGCCGATATACATGATACAGAATTACTCAGGCTATCAGTCCTGCCAACTCTGACATGTCTTCGATGCCGTCCAATCGCCTGACCAGGTCGATTATGCGGCCGACCCGTGGCTCGTCGATGAGCGGCTCGGAGTAACGCCTGAACTTCTCCGCAACGCTTTCGTAGTCCAGCGGATACTCCAACGATCCGGGAAAGCCATTGCCGAATAAGGTATGGCCTTCGCCTTTTATCACCAGCGTAATCTCCGATTCCAGGCCACTCAAGGCAAGCTCTTCCGAAACTTCTATTCGCTTGGCCAAAGTTCTTATTTCTGGATCGACCAGTGCCGCCTCGTCAAAGGCCACTGGGCTGGAGATGTCCCGTGCCAGAGCGACCGCCACCGTAAAGGGCAGGCTGTATTGACCACCCAGCATATTGGTCGGCTCTCGTTCGGCGTGCCTTGGCGAGACGATGCGGGAGCCACCGGCGATAGATACCTTGCCAATGTCCGAAAGCGAAAACGCCATGCGCTCCTTCAGGCCCTGAATGGCGTGAACAATGGCCTGTCCCGTGACGTGGCACGGGTAGGCCTTGATAGCAAGATCATTAGATATCCATTCCTGCCCCAGGCCGTCGGTCAGCTTGGCAGGCTGAGGACTGGGTGATACCGCGTTCAGGTATCCATGTCTGCCCTCGAACACCGTAGTAGGCCCCGTGAAGCCCTTCCTAGCCAGCAGCGCGCTCTCCAGTCCCATCTGCGCCGCGCGGCCCAGGTGAAGGCGCTTGGTCATCGCCCCCTCGAACGCGAACTCCGTAAGGCCCGCGGAGTGTGAGCCAGCAATGCCTAGAGCCCATGCCGTCGTCTCCTGATCGAGACCCATCAGCTTGGCCACCGCAGCTGCCGCTCCGAACGGACCGTTGACACCAGGATTGTGAAAGCCACGCTCGTCTTCGGTTGCCCGGGTCTGCGCTGCGCCCACACGACAGGTCACCTCGTAGCCAAGCATCATCGCCAGGATAAACGAACGGCCGTCCAGGCGTTCCCGTTCTGCGAAGGCCAGGGCCGCGGGAAAGGCCGTGCCGCCGGGATGCGCAGAGTGCCCTACATGCTCGACCTCGAAGGCTCCGATCATAGCGCCGTTTACCAGGCTTGCCCTGGATACGTCGAGCTTGAACCTCTGATTGAATACCGTAGCCTCAGAGTTGCCTCCCAGTTCGTTCGCCAGCGAGGCAACTTTTTTGGACCAGGGTTGCTCAGCGCCAACGAAACCAGAGGCCAGGTTATCGAGGACAAATATCTTGGCCTTGTCTACAAGATCGGAAGGGAGGTCTTGGAAATCCGTCTCGGCTACAAACTGAGCAATCCGCATGGTCTCATTCATCGTTTTAGCCAGTCCTATTTTTTTCTAAATTTAGCTGCTGTTCGCATGCCATTACAAGCAACGTGCCAGACAGCAAAACGCGCCCGCCTTCGTTCTAGAAACAGGGACGGGCGCGTCTTTAACACGTCTCTATCGTGATACTACCGACCTAGGCTTCATAGCCGCCCATAGCCGGTTTTTTAAACTAACGAGGGTCGTCGTCGATCATGGAGCGGCCCTTGGACTCTACAAGAGCAAGGCTGTCCGAGACCAGATCCCTATCCAACTCTTTCGCAACGGTCGGATATCCAGCGTACTCAAGCATCTCGGGCAGCTTGCCGCCATTGAACTGCTCCAATATCCATGTGAATGAATCTGGGGCCAGTGTCGTATCCATGAAGTTTCGCTCATTCTTGTTGCGGGGGCCATAATGGTAATGTGGGGCGACGCGGAAGCAGTCCACCGCCATCAACTCGACTTCCTCACCGGCAATGTCGCCCATGACGTGAATGGCGAGACCACCGTCGTCGCCAGTGGTCCGCATTTCCAGTCCAAAGCGAATGTTGCCAGCCTCAATGACCTCAGTCCCGCGATTGTGCTTAACGTTTCGCCTGCCAGATAGAGTCAGTTCGCGTACTGCTGTCTCTACTTCGTCCACTTTACTGGCCACTACGCCGTAATCCACGCTATCGGCAAGGTTATCGTACCCTGCCCTGCGAATCATCTCCGGAAGCTTGTTGCGAATCTGCTTAAATGTCCAGCCAACGGAATTTCCGGTGGCGATGGGATCCAACATCACGCGCTCGTTCTTGTTCTCCGGCCCATAATGGTAATGTGGTACGTTGGCGAAGCAGTCGAACCTAAGTATCTCTGTCTGCTTACCATCTACATCGCCGAAAACGTTCAAGCAAACGCCCTGGTCAGGGGCGCTGCCTACGCCGCCATCGATGGTCCTATAGTGCATCACAAACGTTATTCCGCCTGCTTCGATTGTGGTATTTCCAGTGGTCATGCTGTTCTCCTTGCTTAATTTGCTCTCTCAATGCCGCCGCAAAAATAGAATTAGCGCGAGTGTACTTGCAGCTAATAAAGGTGTCAACTTCTACATCAAAACCAGGCGTCGCTTACATGTCATGGCTTGTCCAACGCCCTATATTTGACTATGTCCATCTGGCACTTTATCGTTGGTCATGACCGGATTCAAACTGGCTACCGGCAGTGCCGCAAGTTCTTGGGGAGAAACGCCCGACAAGCGGTTCATAAGGAGATTAGAAAATGGCTGATAACGATAAGGAATTAGGTGGCGTAGGTTCCTACGTGCTGTTCGAAAACGACGTCGTCAAGGTCTGGCAAAACGACCTCAAACCAGGCGAGTCTAGCGACTGGCATCTTCACGAGAACAATTACCTCTTCGTGGCCACGGTTCACGGGGACCTGTCCTTGGAGCACAAAAGCGGTGAGAAGCATGACACTACTCTGGAGCCCGGCAGCGTCGTCATGGGCGAAAAGGACTCGATTCACCAGCTGAGCAATCGCGGTAACACTCTCTACTCCAGCGTAATAATCGAAATCAAGTAATTTTAAATTGTAACGCGGGGCCACGGTGGGTAGACAGGCCGATACGTGGAGCTTTGGCTTCAGCGCCAGCATAGGTTTTGCATTGTAGAACGCAAGGCACTGCGGGTAGGCACATCGATACGTGGAGCTATGGCTTCCGCGTTAGCTTACGTTTTCAGCACCCGCAAAACACGAATAAGGCCCGACATCAAACGACCAACCCAATACAAGAATAAAGGAAGTAGCACTTGAGCGATAAGGAACTTAAAGGCAAGGTAGCGATAGTTACAGGGGCGGGTAGGCTCCGAGGCATAGGCCGAGCTGCAGCGGTGGAACTGGCAAAGCTGGGCGCAGATGTGGTCATCACCGGCACAGGACGCAACCCTGACAGGTACCCCAACGACGAAAAGGCCTCCGGCTGGAAAGACGTGGAGAGCACCGCCGATCAGGTCAGGGCAGAGGGTGGCAGAGCACTACCGCTGGTTGTGGATGTCTCGGATCCGGCAGCGGTCCAGACCATGATGGACAAAACTATCGAGGAGTTTGGCCGCGTCGACATCCTTGTAAACAACGCGGCATACGCCATGGAGCCTGCCTTGGGTCACATTACTGAGGTCTCTCCAGAGATGTTCCAGCGCGTGCAGGACGTCAAGGTAATGGGCACTTTTCTGTGCACGCAGGTCGCCGCTCGCAGCATGATCGAGAAGGGGGAGGGTGGCAAGGTTATCAATATCTCCTCCGCGGCTGGCAAGCGAGGCACGCCTAACACGCTGGCCTACAACGCGGCCTGTTTCGCCTTGATCGGCATGACTCAGTCCATGGCCCGCGAGTTAGGCTCAAATGGCATCAATGTAAATTGCGTCTGTCCCGGCACCACGGACACGTCTCGCACAGACTTCTACGGTCGAGACGACTTCTGGGCCCAGCGTATGGCAGGCACGGCTATCGGCCGCAACGGCACCGACTCCGAAGTAGGTGCGTTCATCGCGTATCTGTGCACCGAGGCCTCTTCATGGATCACTGGCCAATCAATTAACATCAATGGCGGCACCGTCATGGAACTTTAGTCTTGGATTTTTTTGGCTATGACTGTATGGCGAGCAGAGCTAGATAGGGATTCAACTCAATGCGAGGGCTTTGGGTGTTATTTGGCGGTGGCCGTTTGACGGTCGGAAATGGTCAGAAAATCAGTTCATATTGTGGTTGCGGGTCTGCTGCCAAGATTCAAAAAACGGAGATTAGCGAATGACAATGAGAGACAAGGTCGTGGTGGTGACAGGCGCGGGCAGGGGAATTGGCCGCGAGATAGCTCTGGCCTTCGCGCGGGGGGGCGCAGACCTGGTTTTGACGTCGCGCACGGAATCCGCCTTGGTTGAAACGAAAATTATGATCGAAGAAATCGGTCAGAAGGGCCTGGTTGTCACCTGCGACGTTAGTGAGCCGGACAGCGTTCAGAGTATGGCCGAGCAGTCCTTGGCCCACTACGGCCACGTGGACGTCCTCGTAAACAACAGCGGCATCGGCGGCCCGTCAGCCGAAACCTGGAAGATCGACCCCAAGGACTGGGTCGAGACCTTCGACATAAACGTGAAGGGAACGTTCCTCTGTTGTAGCGCCTTCCTGCCTTCTATGATCGAGCGGCAGGCAGGCAACATCGTTATCATTGGCTCAATGACCGGCAAGCGCCCTCTTTGGGGGCGGTCGCCCTATGCAGCCAGCAAGCTAGCGCTGGTTGGTCTGGCTCGAACACTGGCGCTAGAGACAGGCCCCTACGGCATACGCGTCAACGTGGTCTCGCCCGGCGCAGTGGAGGGCGAGCGCATTCAGTGGGTCATTCAGCAGCAGGCCGAGGGCCGAGGCATCACGCCTGAAGAGGCCAGGGCAGAGCTTGCCAGTGGATCGCCGTTGAACCGGCTGGTGCCCGCCTCAGACGTTGCCGCAGCGGCGATCTACCTGGCATCGGACAGGTCTGGCTCCACTACCGGGGAAGATCTCAATGTGTCAGCCGGTCTTGTCGGCTATTAGAAATTTTCGTTATCGCCCCTGGACCCTAAAAAGAATACAGAATTGACTGATATTCAAAAAAACAGGAGGAAGACATGGCACGGCTGATAGACCTTTCCATTGATATTTACGAAGGAATGAACGTGTACCCCGGTCACCTGAAGACCGTTACATTCCAGCACGCGACCCACGAGGAAACTGCCGTAAGATTTGAAGGCGGATTCTCCTTTCAGACGTGGGGCTTCATGATGAACGACAACGGCCCGACCCACGTGGACTCGTTCAGCCACTTCAATCCCGACCCCAAGGCGCTGACCATCGATCAAATGCCTCTGGACCTGTTTTACGGCGATGCCATCTGCCTGGACGTAACGAAGTTCGCCCCGGAGACCGACATCGAAGCGTCCGATCTGGACGAGGCTCTTGCCAATTCAGGACAAGAACTGCGGCGAGGCGATATCGTTCTGTTTTACACCGGCACATTCAACAAGCTGGGGGGCACAAAAGAGTACCTCACGGACTTCGCAGGCCTGGGCGCGTCCGCCAGCCAGTGGATCGTCGACAAGGGAGTCAAGAGCTTCGGTGTGGATACGCCGACACCGGACAATCCCATCAGCAAGACGTACCCTTGCCACATGATGTGCCGCGCAAACAGCATCACGCATTACGAGAATCTGGCCAACCTGGATCAGGTGGCCAACAAGCGTTTCACCTTCATTGGCTTGCCGCTTAAGGTCAGAGGCGCTCACGGTGGACCTACCAGGGCTGCGGCGCTTCTGGAGGACTAGCCCAAACGGCCATTGATCCCGCGGCCACATGTCATTCCGAGTGGGGTCCGCCGTAGCGGACGAAAAGAGGAATCTAAAGCGGATGTCATTGAGGAGATGGAAAGCCTTAGATTCCTCGGTCAGGCTCGGAATGACATATACAAGAGCATTCCGACGACTCACGACTCATGTTGGAGATGCTCAATTCAATCGGCACTCACCACGAACGTCAAACGCAGAATTCGTTCGTCCTGAGCCTATCGAAGGGCGCGCCAATTGCCGAGTTCATCATCGTTAAAAGCAGTAGAAAACAAACAAGGAGCACATTATCAGCATCAACGACAAGAAGATAGCTGTCATAGGCACAGGCGGGACAGGCAGCACCATTGCGGGACTGCTCACCAAAGCCGGCCATGACGTAACCATTATCGATCAGTGGCCGGACCACGTAAACACCATGAAAGACGTGGGCCTGCACATGGCCACTCGCGAGGAAGAGTTCACCGTTCGCGTGCACGCCCTGCATCTGCACGAGGCCTGCCTGATACCTCATCAGTTCGACATCGTATTCCTGGCCTGCAAGTCATACGACTCCATGTGGATGACCCAGCTCATCGAGCCCTACCTGAAATCGGACGGCATACTGGTCTCGTCGCAGAACAGCATCAACGACGAGTGGGTCGCCCCTATAGTGGGCCAGACCAGAGAGATCGGTTGCGTGGTCACCATGTCATCCGAGGTATTCGAGCCCGGTCACCTGAAGCGCAACACCGCCATGGAGCACACCACGTTCACCATTGGCGAGGCCCACGGTCGCATCACGCCTCGCTTGCTGGAGCTTCAGGAAATACTCAATGACGCAGGCAAGACCGAGGTCACGGGCAACCTGTGGGGCAAACGCTGGTCCAAACTGACCTTCAACTCCATCACTGCCGCCGTCTGCGCTATCTCAGGCGCAGGCCCTGCCATCGTGATGGACGACCCTCGAAGGGTGAGGTGCTGTCTGGCACTGGGCGCAGAAACGCTTAAGGTAGGACAGGCCCTGGGCTATAACATGGAGCCTGTGTTCGGGCTATCCATGGAGGAAGCCATCGAGTCGCCAGATAAACTAGTGGCGAGCTTCACCGACAGCGCCCGCACCGAAGGACTGGAGGCCCGATCTTTCTTCCAGCAAGACGTCCTGAAGGGCCGCAAGACCGAGGTCGACTACATCAACGGCCTGGTCGCTCGCAAGGGCCAGGAGGCAGGCGTGCCCACTCCCATGAACGAGGAAGCCGTCAAGATCGTCAAGAAGCTGGAGACCGGGGAGCTGGTGCCTGATCCAGAAAACATCGTGCTGTTCGATGAAGTACTGCCTAAGATAGGTTAGGCGAGTCGCTGATAATGAGTGAGTTAGCAGATAGCCTGTACAAAAAGGTCCAGGATTACTTCGATCTTGGATTTCACCGAACGGGCACCTCTGTGGACGTGTCGACAATAGAGTGGTTCGAACAGCAACTGCTAGGAATAGGGGCGCGCTTCGAACGTGTCCCTTACGAATACCCGCACTACGCTGCTGAGTGGAACCTAACTGTCGACGGCAAAGAGATGAAGGCCTTGCCTCTTTATTACGAGGCAGCAGGCAGTTTTGAAGTATCCTCGCCTTTCATAGGGACGATCGACGTTCCCGGCCTCCAGCCCATGGACGAAGAGCTCAGGAAACAGCTAGAGGCTGCTCGTAATTCAGGCGCTGACAGTGCAGTAATAGCTACTACAGGACGCGAGGGCCATCTGGTCGTCCCAAACAGGGCTCCCTTTTTAGGCAGCGGCTTTCCAACGCTGCTGGTGGCAGGCACCTTTCTTGAAAGGCTGCAGCAGGGTAATGTCCTAGCGACGCTCTCGGCAGAGATCAGCCTGCGCCAGTCGTCTAACGTCATCGCGCATATGGGGGAGGGCGACTTTAGCCGGCCTGTAATCGTAACCACACCCCTCAGCGGGTGGTTCGGCTGTGCGGGCGAACGCGGTACCGGAATCGCCATCGCCATTGAGCTTGCGAAAAGCTTGGCCCAGAAGTATCCGGTAGTCGTTGTGGGAGCGACGGGTCACGAGCTGCAAAACTTCGGTGCGAAGAAGCACCTGGAGACGATGTCAGAGAAACCTACCGCCGTCATTCACCTGGGATCCAGCGTGGCCGCAGGCATACCAGGACCGGGCAACTCGCTGGTGCTCTCTCCAACAAGGCACGCGAAAACCTCAGCCAGCGGGCAATTGGCTCTGGAGATAGAGCACGCTCTCGTCCCGGTCCAATTCGCATTCGAGTCGGAGCCCGAGGCCTTCATGGGAGAAGGCGGCGAATGGGCAGGTCTTGGAATGCCGTTGCTGTCATTTGCAGGCGGCTTCCGCCTGTTCCACACCCCAGAAGACGTTCCGCAAAACGCCACCTCTCCAGAGTTACTTGAGGTCGTCTGTAAGGCTGTGCAAGAAGCGGCTCACATCTTCGTATCCGACGCCGTGAAGGGATAGAGACGCTTACTCAGGCGCATGGTTCGACAGGTCCCGACTTTGTCGAGGATGCTCGATGCCATTGACGCTCACCAAGAACGCTAATTAGGACATCGAACTAATGCCAACCCTACACAGGCGACGCCATGGCGATCTGCTCGGCTGTCATCGGCAGTTCCACAGGCATGTTAGTGTCCGCTGACAGGTCCGCTGCCATGTACACCTCCATCACCTGGCGCGCGTGCTCTGGCGTCACCATGACATCTCTGTCGTAGGCCACCGCCTCCAGGAAGTGAATCGTCTCAGGGTACATAGGCCCAGCGAAAACGTGGTTCACGAACTCGCCCGGCATGGTGGACATGGGAAGCTCTATCCCCCTGTTCATGGTGTTCACAATAACGTCGCGGTGAGTGTCGTCCACGATCAACATACCGTCCGTTCCCACAAATTCCAGCCATGTGCCAGAGTAATTGGGGTAGCCCGGCGGCATGGTCCAGCCAGCGCCGACGGTAATAACGACGCCGTTATCCAGCGTGATCATGATCCACATGGTGTCTTCCATACCAGTCTTTTCTTTCATGACGCCGTAGCCCGACTGGGCGTACACCCGAACAGGCTTGGCAGGCAGCATGCACCACAGCACGAAGTCGATGTCGTGGGTGGCCTCCATGGCGGCAGGGGAAAGCGGAGTGCGCCCGCTGATCTTGTCACCAAGACTGCGAGTGATGTGACGGCTAATGACCGCGCTCACTGGCCGACCTATCGTCCCATCCAAAAGCGCTTTGCGTATGAACGCATACTTGTGATTAAAGCGCTGCGAGTAGCCAATCGTAAACTTCACGTTCTTGGACTTGGCCAACGCAACAAGCTCGTCAGCCTCTTGTAGCGTCAGGCTAATCGGCTTCTCCAGCAGGACGTGTTTGCCTGCCATGAGGCTGTCCTTGGCGATAGGGTAGTGAGTACTCTCCGGCGTAGCCGAGATCATGATGGCAGTAACGTCCTCGCGGGCGAGAAGCTCATGGTAGTCAGTAGTGGCGCTGGCAGCATGGGTTTCGGAGCTGACCTCTTCCAGCCTTTCGGGGTTTATCTCGGCGATGTGCAGGTCCTGCACCAGGGCGCTGGCGGCGCTGGCGTTTGCTCGAATCCCACCGCACCAGCCTGTGCCAATTACTCCTACGTTAATCTGCT
>CAUZQF010000028.1:0-14110 GCA_963581905.1 Dehalococcoidia bacterium | reverse complement strand
GACTACCCTGCCTCATCCCTGCCGCTTCACAACAGACATCGAACACACTACACTCAAGTATTTTATATTTAATGTATTTAGCCTAGCTCTAAACGCCCTGTGACATAAAGGCCATCCAACAAGACCGGAGAGGTGGGGAAGCTCAGAAGACAAGCTCGGTCATTCACATAGCCGGAACTGGTAAATCATCAGAAGTAAAATGCGACTGATGAGGTGAGCCAGAACCGAGTATCTTTCCTGGGTCTGAGCCAATTGCGCCCCACCTGTACGTTGTGCGTAGCTCGCCCGGGGTGTACGTTGTTAGGGATGCACCTCACACAAACCACATGCCCTATTACCCGCGAATGACGCTTCTCAGCCTCGAACCCATATCCAAAATCGCCAACAGCCCCAACTATAAATGGTGGGTTTACTGCGCCGTTGCGGTAGGCATGTTCACCAGCGTTATGGACCAGTCCGGCACCAATATCGCGCTGCCAGCCATTGCCGACCACTTTCTGCTGGACATACCGAGCGTTCAGTGGGTAACGCTGAGTTACATCCTTGCCACCAGCGCCTTGTTCATGCCCGCTGGCCGTCTGTCGGACATCGTCGGCCGGAAGTATGTGTTTATGGGCGGATTGGCGATGTTCGCTACTGCGGCTGTAATCGGTGGCCTCTCGACATCGTTCCCTATGCTAATGGGTGCCAAGATTCTTCAGGGAGTGGCGTCAGCTGGCATTGGCGCTAACGGCATGGCTATGGTCGCCGAGATATTCCCAGACAAGGAGCGCGGCAAAGCCCTTGGCCTCTACATGACCATTATTGGCACTGGCGTGATAATGGGGCCGGTAGTGGGCGGAGTGTTGGTAAGTGCTCTTGGATGGCGCGCAGTTTTCTTCGCCGTCGTGCCAATGGGTTTATTAGCACTTGTTTCTGCCTCCCTAGTGTTGAGAAAGAATACATCTACAGCATCCGAGAAAAAGTCCTTGAATTTCGACTGGGGCGGAGCGGGCATGTCGTCTGGGGCTCTGGTTTCTTTCTTGCTTTCGCTAACTAATGCGCACCGATTTGGCTGGGATTCTCCCTTAATCATAGGAGGATTCGTTCTGGCCGTGGCACTGGTGATTGGGTTTCTGTGGTGGGAGAAGCATGCGCCAGACCCCATGCTGGACTTGGGTTTCTTCACGAAGAGTGCTTTCTCGTTGGGAGTGGCGGCCAGGTTCAGCTCGTTCCTGGGCAGCTCCTCCGTCTTCTTTTTGATGCCCTTCTTCTTGGTTCAAGGCCTGCAGTACTCGCCAAGCAAGGCTGGCCTATTCATGGTGCCCAGTGCTATAGGAATGGCGGTGATGGGACCAATCAGCGGACAGCTGTCGGACAAGCTTGGCACTCGCTGGCTGTCAGTGATTGGCATGGGGATATCGACCTGTGCATTCGTAGTGTTTTCGCGAATGACCATCGACGCGTCGCCAGCGCACGTTCTGCTGGGGATGACTTTGCAGGGCATTGGAATGGGGATGTTCTCTTCGCCTAATACCAGCTCGATAATGAGATCGGTATCAAAGGCGAACTACGGCATTGCGTCAGCTTTTTTGAATACGACTCGCACGTCGGCGAACCTGAGCGGTGTCGCCCTAGCCACGACCATTGTGACTATCACGATGGGTGCCATGGGATTCGAGCCAAACCTCTCTGCGGTGACAGCAGTTGGTGGAGATGGCGTGAGGATCGCTTTCGTGACGGGATTGAGTAGGGCCTTTGTGCTGGCTGGCGCCTTCGTGCTCTTGTCTTCGGCTATTTCTGCCGTGAGACGTCCGCAGCCAGATAAGGATGAACCCGAAGCAACAAGCGGTTGATTCGGGAAGCCTGCTGTTGGTTGTTCTGAATGTGCAGCCCTAGTCCCAATTATTTTAGCTAGGCAGCATCCCTTTGCTCGTCGCGCATAGATCAGCTAAGCGGTGTCCCCGAGCCTGTTATACAAAAATCCCTCTGCTCGTCACACGAAGGCTCGCTAAGTAGCATCCCTTAGCTTGATATATAAAAACACAAAACTACCTCCAGCCGAGGTCGCCCTCTACGTCCCATCTTAGGGTGATGATGTGGCCGTGGTCGCAGCGGTGACGCTCCTCGCGCTTTTCAATACGCTTGCTTGAGCGTCGAGACGACTGGCTCATAGTCGAATTGCAGTACGGGCATGTAACTTTGTATGCGATGCAGTAGCCGCTGCGTTCCGTTCGCACCTGCAACAGATCGTTTTTCGTCAGCGGGCTGTCTCCCACGTATCGCACGATCCACAAAGTGGCCGCGTTCAGAGCATTCTTGGTGCCCGATGAGTTTCTGGGAGAGGGTACGTTGTAATCGACGCAGCCGCAGTGCACGCACAACATCTCGTCGTAGTTCTCGAAAAGCCGCGCTGTGCATCGTGGGCAGTCCTTGCCCCGCAAGGCTGTAACGTTTCCTATGATTGTGGTTGCTACTGTCTGATTCATATTGATGTCTCTCGGAGTGGATTCTCAACTACTGTCTTACTCAATTGTAAGCAGTGAGTATTACATGATTGTTACGAGGGCGTCGTTCATTCAAACATCAAATTTATACGTCAGGGTTTGCTTGCTGGATTGCACACATAACGCAAACAGGTCCCACTCAACCGCGTCGTCGGCTAATCAAAGGGCTAACCACCTGCCAAACTTTCTCTCTACTCAGGTTGGTTGCAATAGCAATTGAAGGTGAAACTGGTACTTTCGGCTTAATTACATGTTTGTAATACAAGACCGATGGTCATATAAAAATTTAAGTACACCGAAATGATGCAGGGCCTATTGGATTATGTCCCTGCACTAGTTTCAGGTTACGAGATTGTAAGAGGAAGTCTGGATTTGGCCAGCGTTCTCTCTTGATATGAGCGGCGGGATTAGGAATTGCCTTAAGAATTACTAAGGTGGCAAGGCCTAAATTGTGGAGGGTCCTTAGCCAGTGCAACGCGCTTAGGACATAAGGTTCGAGTAGGGGGAAACTAGAAATGCCGGATACATTTGCAACAGAGCTCACGCAGCTGGAGAGCCTCTATCTCTCAGATTCCATCTCTATGTTCATGCAGGGCACGCCGGATGCGCTCCCCGGTCAGGCAATGCCCTTCCCCAATCTTCTCCTCAAGATCGGCGGGGCCGTTCTCGAAACTGCGGAGCTGGGGAACACTGCCGTTGCGCACTTAAGCCTTTCAGACCTCTGGATCATCCGTGAGATAACCAAGTCTTCTGTTGTGGTTGGTAGCGAGCGCGTCGGCATGAACCTTCTATGTAAAGTATATACGGGGATACTTGCCCTTTGTGCGGAGTCAGATGTGCAATCTGTCGTCAGCGCTTACGGGGAAGTCATCGATAACGAACCTGGAAAAAGCGAATATTCGGCGATATTGGAACAGATAAGAAACGGTGGTGAGCTAGTGCTTGGAGGCGACGATGATTTACGAAACACAAACCAGACACTCGGCGACAAACAATCCCACGACGCCGACGAGAACCGACCCGATCACGACGCCGCGACCGCAGCCTGAACCGGCGCGTCGATATCAACCGGACCCCGATCACTGTCCTGGGCAACGGGTGCTAACTGTTAGAAGGGTGCGCAGAGTTATAGAGCCGTAGTTCGAAGCACAGAGTGGTGGCAGGAGTCTCAGCATGCCTTATTATAACGTGACAGCTCACACGCTCTACCTGTCTTGCATGTCCAGCGCATGGGAATGGTCAGGCGGCGACGATTCGGTGACCAAGGCCCGAGCCTGGGTAGAAGCAGAGAACGTCTTCGAAGTGTGGAAACTTGTTCAGGTCTGGTATGACCTGATGAGTACCGGTGAGGCTGAGAATCGATATCCCGATCCGTTTTGGGACGATTCGAAGCATTCAGAAAAGGCAGTTCTTACGCAGGACTTTGCTGACGTCTTTATTGAAGAGATTGACGCAGATTTTATGCTTGAAAAGAGCCGCTTCCAGGGAAGGTTGGCCCCGGAGTTCATTCGTCTGCCTGTCCACGCGCGCATTGCTTTCGTGCAGGATGCCTACGGTCTGATTAAGACCAGCACCCAGATTAAATCGGAGGCTGATGAGCCCCTCACTGGTGGAGAGACCATGCCTCCACTTTCGAGACCTAAAGTTTAGTTAACCCAGACCTGAATTCCTCCTGGTGAAGCCGCCGCGTTTATCGCGGCGGCTTTGTTATTCGCAGATCTCACCAATCTCTTCAGGATGGAGCACATAACGTGGGTCTCGCTTGCTATAATTTGTTTTTGCGAAAACATTACGAAGTTGAGGACATAGTGTCAGATAGCGGCGCACAATCGGTAGACCTGGAAAAGATATCATCCCTGGCAAAGCGCAGGGGATTCATATTTCAAAGCAGCGAGATTTACGGAGGGCTTTCCAGCACCTGGGATTATGGTCCCTTGGGTGTCGAGTTGAAGCGCAACCTTAAGGACTCCTGGTGGCGCACCTTCGTGTGGGAGCGCAACGATATGGTAGGCCTGGACGCCTCCATACTCATGCATCCCGACGTGTGGAAAGCCAGCGGCCACTTACAGAACTTCTCTGATCCTCTTGTCGACTGCAAGTCCTGCAACCGGCGTTGGCGGGAAGATCACCTGGAGAAACAGGAGTGCCCCGAGTGCGGCGGCGAGCTAACGGAACCTCGCAACTTCAACCTCATGTTCAAGACGTTTATCGGACCTCTGGAAGACGACTCCTCAGTAGCGTGGCTGCGTCCAGAGACTGCTCAAGGCATCTTCGTTAACTTCGAGAACGTTCTGAATTCCAGTCGAAAAAAGCTGCCTTTCGGAATAGCCCAGATTGGCAAGGCGTTTCGAAACGAGATCACCACAGGAAACTTTATTTTCCGCACACGTGAGTTCGAGATAATGGAGATAGAGTTCTTCGTCAAGCCGGGTGAGGACGAGGAGTGGCACAAGCGCTGGATTGATGATTGCCTGGCCTGGTACACGAATTTGGGCCTTAGCAAGTATCGCCTACGAGTGCGAGAGCATGAGGGCAAAGAGCTTTCTCACTACTCCAAGGCGACTCATGACATTGAATACCTGTTCCCCTGGGGCTGGGGCGAGATTCAGGGCGTCGCCAATCGCACCGACTTCGACCTGAAGGCGCATTCCAAAGGCAGCGGTCACACGCTGGACTACTTCGACAACGAGACTAACGAGCACATAGTCCCCTACGTAATCGAACCGGCTGCTGGTGTAGATCGGTCCTTCATGACGTTCCTGGTTGACGCATACACCGAGGAGGAGGTCGAGACCTCTTCGGACAAGAAAGAGACTCGTGTGGTACTAAAATTCCACCCAGACCTCGCGCCTATAAAGGTAGCTGTGTTGCCCCTTAGCCGAAACGAGAAGCTAGCGCCTCTTGCGAAAGAGGTCTATGACGCCGTGCGAAAATCCAGCGCGGTCAACGGCTTCGTACAGTTTGATGACGCTCAGAGCATAGGACGGCGTTACCGTCGCCAGGACGAGATCGGTACGCCTTTGTGCGTCACTGTGGACTTTGACTCGCTGGACGACAATGCCGTAACAATTCGCGACAGAGACACGATGGAGCAGATCCGCGTTCCCATCGCCGATCTCTCAGCGGAGTTGGCCAAGGGACTGGCAAGGTAGAGGGCGATTGGCGGCCATGAAATGAAAATTCTGCATTTTGCCGACTTGCATATCGGAGTCGAAAACTACGGTCAGGTAGACCCGGAGACGGGGCTATCTACGCGGCTGCGTGACTTTCTCGATAGCTATGATGAGCTGGTGGACTACGCCATTGAAAATTCGGTAGACCTGGTGCTGTTCTGTGGCGACGCCTACAAGAGTCGCGACCCCTCTCAGACGCACCAGCGCGAGTTCGCCAAACGGGTGGCCAAGCTGTCTCAGGCAGACATTCCCGTGTTCCTGTTGGTTGGCAATCACGACACACCTCATGTAATCGGTCGTGCCACGGCGCTGGAAATTTTCCAGACTCTCGACGTACCAAACGTGTACATCGGCGACATGCTTAAGACCTATGTGGTGGACACCAAGGCAGGCCCTCTCCAGATCGTCGGCGTGCCCTGGATTCGACGCAGCACTTTTCTTGCCAGGGAGGAAACCCGAGGGCTTTCGCCTGACCAGATCAACGAGGAGATTCAGCAGAAACTGTCCCAGGCCATCTTAACCATGGCGGAGCGGCTCGACCCTAATATTCCCGCTGTGTTTTCAGGCCACGTCACCGTTAGCCAGTCCACAGTGGGCTCCGAGCAATCCATGATGCTGGGAAGGGACCACGTTCTGCTCAACAGCAACGTCGCGCTGCCCGCCTTTGAATACGTGGCGCTGGGTCACATACACAAGCGGCAAGAGCTAGGCGAGAAACCGCCTGTTGTCTATTCCGGAAGCATTCAGCGGGTGGACTTCGGAGAGGAACGCGACGACAAGGGTTTCTATATCATCGATATTGACCCGACCAAGCCCCAGGGCATGCGTCTGACCAGTTGGGAGTTCGTCAAGAACAACGCCAGGCAGTTCCTCACGATCAAGGTCACCGTACCAGAGGGCGATCTGGATCCTACGTCGACGGCACTGCGGGAGATATCTAAGCACGAATTGGACGGCGTTATCGTTCGGGTGCAGATCGTCGTGCCCGGTGAATTGGATGGGCTGCTACGAGACAGCGACATCAGGGCGGCCCTGGAAAGCGCTCACTTCGTCGCCTCGATAACCAAGGAGATAATGGAGCGACCCCGCATCAGGCTATCGGAAGAGTACTCCAGGACCATGGACCCCAGGGAGGCGCTCAAGTCGTACTTCGACGCCAAGGGTGTTGATAAGAGCCGTGCCGATCTTCTTTTCCAAAGGGCAGGGACACTGATGCAGGAACAGGGATCGGAATAGATATTCAATACTCCTAAATCCCCATATGTGTCTGGCGCATCTAAAATCCTGAGTGCGCAAAAGTTCGCAAAAATAACAACGTCTTGAAGGAATTTCTTGGGCAATGTAGCTTTGTACGCCATCAGAAGGTTAATTGAGAACTTTGCGGCTCCCAGGAACAGTCGATTGCTAGGTCTGCTTGGTGTGACTGCTTTCGTTCTCGTAGCCTGCACAAACGCTGTGCCTTCCAACTCGCCGGGGTCCAATCCGGGTGCGAGCGTAGAAGTTGAAGTGGATCCGGCGCCTGAAGTTGAACTGGTCCTATTTGGCAATGCCAATCACGAGGCTGGAGAGATTCTTAAATTGTCCGATCTGAAAGGAAAGCCAGTTGTTGTCAATTTCTGGTTTCCATCCTGTCCTCCATGCGTAGCTGAAATGCCCGATCTGCAGGAGTCCTTTGAACGGCATAACGGAGACGTTGAGTTCGTCGGCGTTCAGTTGATAGGACTGGACTCAGCTGTTGATGGTCAGGCCTTTGTGGACCAGCTAGGCGTCACCTATGCCTTGGGTCCTGACGAAGGGATCATTATTCGCGACTATAAAGTACGCGGCTTCCCAACCACGGTGTTTGTGGACAGCGAACAGAACGTTATTCGTGAGTGGACGGGTATTTTGAACGAAGAGAAGCTGGAAGAACTGGTGGGGGAAATACTAAACTAGGGATATCTCAAGAGGGTTCGGCTGGGGTCTGGCCGACACATAGGTTGAATGGGCGTCTCCGACGTATTTCTTCTGATAGTAAGGTGGATACACCTGGTTTCTGCTGCTGCCTGGGTAGGCGGCAGTATATTTTATCTGGTTGTTTTGCGGCCAGCCCAGCGTAGGTCGGCCGAGGGCAACACGGAGTCTGTCAGGTCTGTTTTGGCGGGAGCGGCCGTAGAGTTTAAAGGACTGGTGGACACCTGCATTTTTGTTTTGCTGGTCACGGGTGTGATCTTAACTGCGAATCGTCTTACGCCGGGAGCGGTGGGTGTAGCTTACGTCGCTGTTCTAGGCGTTAAGATCGCACTATCGACCTGGATGTTTATGCTGGCCAGGGGCCGCCGCCGAAGGACCGCCGTCATGGACGCATATGCCGAGGTGACGCAGAGGCCAGAAAACCGGCTGGGCCGCCTGGTTTACGCCGTGTCCGGATATAACTCTCTCGTGATTCTGGGCATCATAGTCTTACTTGTTTCCGACCTGCTTAAGGTGCTGTTTGAGCTAGCCCTTGCCGGATGAAAGGTTTTGGATTAGCTTATTACTGGTGCGTAAAAACAGAGATAGCTTATCGAATAGGTAAAGGTGATTGGAATTGAAACTCTGGTTGATGGAAATCCTGGTCTGCCCGGAGTGCAAGGGCGAACTCACCCTGCTGGCCACAAAAGAAGATGGTGACGAGATCGTCGAAGGGAGGCTAATCTGCCAAGCGTGTAATGAAGAATTCCACATTCATGACGGCATTCCTGACCTTTTGCCTCTGGCGCTGCGCAGCTAACGGTCAAGCTTCCTTAGCTACTGCCGCTCGCTCTACTGGCGATATCAAGTCGCCGCTCCTCGATAACTCTTCCCACATCTTTTCTACAGTACTCCCCGTGGCGGGGTGAACCAAGCCCGGCTCAATGTCCAATAAAGGCCTGAGCACGAAAGACCTGATGTGCATTCTTGGATGCGGAAGGGTCAGCGGAAGCCCCTGCATTACCTGGTTACCGTACATCAGGAGATCGATGTCCAGTGCGCGCGGGGCATTGACGAAGGTCCTGCGCCTGCCCACCGCCTGCTCAATCTGCAGGGCCGCCTCCAGCAGTTGAAACGGGTCCAGGTCAGTCCAAATCCGACAGACCGCGTTCACGAAGTCTGGCTGGTTTCTGAATCCCTGAGGTGTTGTGCGGTAAAGTCGCGATACTTCCAGCGAACGGGAGCGCTGCCTTAGCATCTCAATAGCTCTCTCGATATTGCCCACCGAGTTGCCCAGGTTCGAGCCAAGGCCGAGGTAGACTTCGTTAAGAGCCATCTCTGCTCCACCCTCTCACGACGGCGTCGCTCATTCGGGCCACACGGACCATCTCTTTCACGTCGTGGACACGAACTATGTCCGCGCCGCCTGCCACCGACAGCGCAACAGTGGCCGCCGTGCCCTCAACTCTATTTTCTATTGGCAGGTCCAGCACCAACCCTATTGTGGACTTGCGAGAGGTTCCCATGAGGATGGGCCTGCCCAAGGCCGCGAATTCGCTGAGCCTTCGCTGTATTTCGAGATTGTGCTCAGCGGTCTTCCCAAAGCCTATACCGGGATCGAGGATGATGTCTTCAGCCGGAATGCCAGCGCCAGTGGCTATTTCCAGGCACTTGCTTAGCTCGGCCATGACGTCGAGGACGAGGTCTTCGTATGCCGTGCCATCCTGGTTGTGCATTAGCACAGCCGGAACGCCAGCCCTTGCAACGACCGCAGCAATTTCCGGGGCCCGCTTAAACCCCCAGATGTCGTTCACCAGAGACGCCCCTGCCTGGATCGCAGCCTGCGCCACCTCGGACTTCCACGTGTCGACGCTGATGGGAATGTCCACACGAGACGCTACTGCCTGGATAACTGGCACTATCCGCTCAATCTCCTCTTGGGCAGGAATCTCTTTGGCCTCAGGGTACGCCGACACCGGCCTGCTGGACTCGCCGCCGATGTCTATCAGGTCTGCGCCCTCTTGCTGAATCTGGACAGCCCTTTTGATTGCGATGTCCAGATCAGTACCAACACCGTCTCCAGCAAATGAGTCCGGTGTTACGTTAAGAATGCCCATTACGAAGGTCTTGGTACCCCAGGTAAACACTCGATTTCCAATGCGCGTGGAGCCCTTTTCGGCTTGACTTAAATTCATGTTTGCCTCTGGTTGTTTTTACTGACCATAGGTGCCGTTTGTCCCTTTATCACCTTGCGGACTGGGCTTAGAATCTGGTACATTTCGTATTAATATACGGGACAGAATTAACACTGTAGAGTGATGGAAATTCTATCATGGTGGTTCGCCGAAAGGTAGACGAGCAGCTAGACAATCTCCGCGACAGGAAAGAGCAGGGCAAGCTCGGCGGTGGTCAGCGGCGCATCGATGCTCAGCACAAGCGCGACAAGCTTACTGCTCGCGAACGCATTGACCTGCTCATGGACTCTGGTACGTTCGAGGAACTGGACGTGTTCGTGCAGCACCGTGCTACCGGGTTTGGGCTGGCTGACCAGAAATTTCCAGGCGACGCGGTTGTTACTGGTTATGGCAAAGTAGACGGCCGCCTTACGTTTGTGTTTTCCCAGGACTTCACTGTATTTGGAGGCTCTTTGTCCGAGGCCGTGGCCCAGAAAATATGCAAGGTCATGGACTTGGCAGCCAACAGCGGCGCTCCCATGATCGGCCTCATAGACTCCGGCGGCGCTCGAATTCAGGAGGGCATCCTGAGCCTGGCTGGCTACGGGGACATCTTCCTTCGCAACGTCAGGTCCTCCGGCGTAATTCCTCAGATCTCTGTGATCCTGGGGCCTGCTGCTGGTGGGGCGACGTACTCCCCTGCCCTCACCGATTTCATATTTATGGTCAAGGGTACCGGACAGATGTACATCACCGGTCCCGACGTCATCAAGTCTGTGACCGGTGAAGAGGTGACTCACGAGGCCTTGGGCGGAGCGGATGCTCATGCCAACAAGAGCGGCGTAGCCCATTTCGCACATGAAAACGAGATCGAGTGCATCGAGCAGGTACGCCGATTACTGTCCTTCTTGCCTCAGAACAACATGGAGGATGCGCCTCGGATTGCGCCTCAAGACGACCCTGCCAGAGTCAACGACGAGCTAGTTCATGTAGTTCCTGATAGCGCCAACATGCCCTACGACATGATGGAGGTCATCACCCGCGTTGTGGACGACGGCGATATGATGCAGGTACATGAAACGTTCGCTCAGAATGTCATCGTTGGCTTCGCGAGGATGGATGGTAGGCCAGTTGGTATCGTTGCTCAGCAGCCTCAGTTCATGGCCGGGGTTCTGGATATCGAATCCTCATCCAAGGCGGCCCGATTCGTGAGGTTCTGTGACGCCTTTAACATTCCTTTGGTGACCTTTATCGATGTGCCCGGATTCATGCCCGGCACAGACCAGGAATACGGCGGCATAATTCGGCACGGAGCCAAGCTCATCTACGCCTATGCTGAGGCCACGGTTCCCAAGATCAGTGTTCTGACGCGCAAGGCATATGGCGGCGCGTACATCGTCATGAGCAGCAAAGGCTTGAAGGGCGATATCAACTTTGCGTGGCCCACTGGCGAGATTGCCGTGATGGGAGCGGAGGGCGCGGTGAACATTGTTCATAGGGGCGACATCGCTGCCTCACTCCAGCCCGAAGCCTTGCGGACCAGGCTTATTCAGGAATACGAGGACCAGTTCATGAACCCCTACGTTGCTGCGGGTTATGGGCTGATTGATGATGTCATCGACCCATCGGAGACGCGCCCGAAGATAATCCGAGCTCTGGAAATGCTGGAGAACAAACGAGAGACGCTTCCATATAAGAAACATGGAAGCATTCCCCTTTAATGCCATCTTCGCAGATAAGCCCCAAGCTAATGGCAGTAATCTCCTCGGCGATCCAAGCCTACCTGGATGAGGAAGCAGTAAGCCTTGAGCCGAAGCGCTCGTTCCGACTGAACAGTTGGCGGCTGTCCGCGAGGCCCGACATGGTGCGAACTTGGACGGGACGCGGCTAAGTTTGAATAAACCAAAACATACTCAAGAAAACGGAATTTCCTTTGGCGAATAACCCCCTAAAAATATCTGATACAACATTTAGAGACGGTCATCAGAGCCTGATGGCGACGCGTTTTCGCATGGAAGACATGGAACCTCTTTTGGCTGACATGGATGCCATCGGCTTCCACTCCATGGAGGTTTGGGGCGGCGCTACCTTTGATGTCTCAACCCGGTTCCTCGGCGAAGACCCTTGGAAGAGGTTACGGATATTCAAAAAGCATCTGCCCAACACTCCCCTGTCCATGCTGCTTAGAGGCCAGTCGCTGGTGGGCTATCGGGCCTACGCCGACGATGTGGTGGACGCCTTTGTGGAGCGATCTGCTGAGGTCGGAATCGACATCTTCCGCGTGTTCGATGCGTTGAATGACAAGGTCAATCTGTACCAGGCGGCTAAGGCCGTAAAAAAGGCCAACAAGCACCTGCAGATGGCCATCTGCTACTCCATCACGGAAGAGGGCAGACTGGGCGGGCCAATCTACAATCTGGACTACTACATGGAAAGGGCCAAGGAGTTCGAGGCACTGGGCGCGGACAGCATTTGCCTCAAGGATATGGGAGGCCTGCTAGCCCCGTACGACGCCTTCAAGCTGGTCACTGAGATAAAGAAAATCACAAAGATCCCCCTGCAACTCCACTGCCACTACACCAGCGGCATGGCGTCTATGTCCGTACTGAAGGCTATGGAGGCCGGAGTGGACATTGTAGACACATGCCTTGCTCCACTTGCTCTACGTACCGCTCAGCCAGCCATAGAGCCTCTGCTGGTAGCTGCCGGTGGCACGGATAGAGACCCATCGCTGGACTTGGATAAGATTCTGGCGATTGGCGATAGTCTTGAGGCGGTACTCCCCAAGTACAGGTCGTATTTGGAGACGCCCAGAGTCGCCGTAATCGATGCCAAGGTCCTCAAACACCAGATCCCGGGTGGCATGGCCAGCAACCTCATTTCGCAGCTTCGCGAGGCTGGCGCTATCGACAAGCTGGACGAGGTCCTGGAGGAGATTCCCAGAACTCGCAAGGACCTGGGCTACCCGCCGCTAGTGACACCCATGAGCCAAATGACGGGCTCTCAGGCCGTCAATAACGTGCTGTTCGGCCGCTACAAGATGATCACGGGCCAAGTCCGCGATTACGTAGCCGGAGCTTACGGCAAGCAGCCCGGGCCTATCGATCCAGAGCTAATAAAATTGGCTATGGTGGACCGTGAGCCAATCATGGGACGCCCTGCAGACAGCATCGAGCCAGAGCTGGAACAGGCCAAGGAAGCTATCAAGAGCATTTCCGGGGATATTGACGACGTTCTCATTTACGCACTCTACCCGACCACTGGACTGCGCTTTCTGAAGATCAAGCATGGGCTGGAGCCTATGCCCGATGAGATGAAGCCGGATTACGTCGACCCGTCTCAGATCGTTACCAGCGCGTCAGCACTGACAGAGGCTCCGCCAAGGAGTCCGAATGCCCGCCAGTTCAACGTTACGGTAGGCGGCGAGCACTTCCAGGTGGAGGTGGACCCCGTGGGCGGGAGCAGTCCGTTATCAGGCTCTCCTACGACAGCAGCGCCTGGATCAGCCAGTGCCGCTCCCGCTCAGCCCTCTGAGGCTCCGGCGGTTCCGGCAGAACCTGAAGTGGCTGCGGGTGACGCGACCATCCTGGCGCCTATTCCTGGCATTGTGCTGAAGTATGAGGTTGAAGTCGGGCAAAAAGTATCCGCTGGAGACGCGGTCGTTGTGCTCGAAGCTATGAAAATGGAGAACTCCTTGCCATCACCTATCGACGGCGTAGTGAAGACGCTACCGGCTCAGCCGGGAGAAACAGTTGCGAAAGATTCTGTACTCGCTATAATTTCTACTTGAGATAGCAAAAACGCTTAGCTGACCCGCTATTCCTCCTCCCATTTTTGGAGAGAGGTAGGGGGTTAAATGTGAATGTATTATCTTTGAAAAAACATCTTAGGAGAATATAAAACATGCGAAGCAAAGTAACCGTAGTTGGAGCGGGTAACGTAGGCGCAACTACCGCCCAGCGCATCTTCGACAAAGGCTACGCCGATGTGGTGCTGGTGGACATCGTTGAAGGCCTGCCCCAGGGCAAAGCGCTGGATATGCTTGAGGCCGGTCCCGTTACTGGCACCGACGCCACCATTGTGGGCACTAATGGCTACGATGAGACGGCAAACTCTGATGTCGTAGTGGTAACGTCGGGCATCGCTCGCAAGCCCGGTATGAGCCGCGATGACCTGCTTCTGACAAACATGAAGATCGTTAGCAGCGTAGTAAAAGAGGTGGCCGCCAAGTCGCCTAATTGCGTGCTGCTTCCTGTAACCAACCCGCTGGATGCCATGGCACAGCAGGCCCATGCGGTTACTGGCTTTCCGAAGAACCGAGTTGTCGGCATGGCCGGTATCCTGG
>CAUZQF010000027.1:0-14800 GCA_963581905.1 Dehalococcoidia bacterium | reverse complement strand
CCAGAGCAGGGTTATACCCAGCCGGGCAAAGTCATCGTTTGCGGCGACAGCCACACCTCCACTCACGGAGCCTTCGGAGCCTTCGCCATGGGAATCGGGACATCTGAAGTCGAGCACGTTCTGGCTACCCAGACTCTTCGGCAGTTCAAGCCCAAAACCATGGAAATTAGAATCGAAGGCACTCTGGGCAAAGGCGTCACTCCTAAGGATGTAATCTTGGCCATCATAGGCAAGATAGGCATTGGCGGCGCTGTTGGACACGCCATCGAGTACACGGGCGAGGTTATACGCAACATGTCCATGGAGGGCCGCATGACGGTCTGCAATATGTCTATCGAGGGAGGCGGACGTGCAGGCATGGTGGCCCCAGACGACACAACATTCGAATACATGCGAGGTCGAGCACAGGTCCCGCAGGGCGAAGAGTACGACGCAGCGGTTGAGCAGTGGCGCTCGCTTACCAGTGATGATGGCGCAACTTACGACACCTTGGTTGAGATCGACGGCAGCTCCCTGGAGCCCCACCTTACTTGGGGAACGAACCCGGGCATGGAAGGGCCGATCTCAGGCACGGTCCCCGACCCAGCATCATACGAAGATGCTGGCGACCGAGAGGCCGTAGGCCGCGCGCTGGAGTACATGGCTTTGGAGCCAAACACACCAATGACAGAAATCAAGTTGGACCGCGTGTTCATAGGATCATGCACCAACTCCCGCATCGATGATCTACGGGCAGCAGCTGACATTGCTAAGGGTAAGAAGGTCAACAGCGATGTCTACGCTATGGTAGTTCCGGGTTCGGCGGCCATCAAGAAGCAGGCTGAAGAAGAGGGCCTGGACAAGATATTTACCGAGGCTGGCTTCGACTGGCGCATAGCTGGCTGCTCCATGTGCCTGGGCATGAACCCAGACATACTGAAACCAGGAGAGCGTTGCGCTTCCACCTCCAACCGAAACTTCGAAGGTAGGCAGGGTAAGGGCGGTCGCACGCACCTAGTTAGCCCAGAAATGGCGGCGGCAGCGGCTATCGCGGGCCACTTCGTAGACGTTCGAGACTGGTAAGACAAACACAGGAGACTTACAGATGGAACCATTCGTAAAGCATGAAGGCGTCGTGTTGCCCATGAACAGGGTTAACGTAGACACCGACCAGATCATACCCAAGCAGTTTCTCAAGCGCATCGAAAGGACCGGCTTCGGCCAGTTCTTGTTCAACGACTGGCGCTATCTGGAGGACGGGTCCCCCAATCCTGATTTCATCCTAAATAAGCCTGGATACGAGAATGCTTCAATATTAGTTGGCGGACGCAATTTTGGGTCTGGCTCGTCCCGCGAACACGCGCCCTGGGCGTTGCTGGATTACGGATTCAAATGCGTGATCGCTCCCAGCTTTGCCGATATTTTCTACAACAACTGCTTCCAGAATGGCGTTCTGCCGGTAGTTCTCCCCGAGGAGTTGGTTAATCAGATCCTTGAGAAGGCGGAGGCCAACCCTGGCTACGAGCTTCACATAGATCTGGACGGCCAGCGGATTTGGGACAACGACGAGGAGATCGTCTCCGGTTTCGAAATCGAGTCATTCCGACGTTACCTCCTGCTAAACGGTCTGGACGACATAGGCCTGACGATGGAGCACGGCGACGACATATCGGCTTTTGAGGCGACCCGCAGTACTCACGGTGGAGTGCTAACCGGCGACTAGACTCAGTTCTCAGAAAGCTCCGAATACCAGCGGTAACACCAAAGGGATGGGCTCGCATTCTGCGTGTGCCCATCCCTTTCTTCTTATCATTTCCTCTTTTTCTAGATCCTCTGGCCTTACACCTTTCCGCGCCTTACAAGTTCTGAAGGTGATCGGCATTAAGTTGACCGCAGTAACAGAATTTGCCTCCAAAGCCAGACCTATGTAATTGCGGCTGGATATCCAACACTCCTATGGCCACCCAATCGCCTACCCATTGCAAAAATAACGTGGGATTAACAGAATGTTCACCCTCTCTCCACCGGGTCTGTCCCATCTCTTATGTAAGCTGCTAATTACGGGCAGTAAAAGGAACCCCCTTGCTTGGAAGGACGATGTACCTCCCCCTTTAAGCAGCTTTTACTGCCCCTTTTCTTTTCCTTCTCCCCTACTCTATCTACCCTGTGCATTGCCTTTTCTGACGCCTCACACCTTGCCCTGAACCCATCCGGCATGCAACCGAACGTCCCCGTGTGCCAGCTTATGGCACGTATGGCTCCCATACCCATCTCACCGTGTTCCTGAAGGCAGTTTATGCCAATGCCTTATCGAAACCCCATCGTCGTGACGCCATCTGCTTACGGCGGCGTCGATTAAGGCGCTCTGACCCGTCCACGGCAGGCCATAGCCCCACGACCGGGCGGGAACATAATGAAGTGCACGGCTTGGCCGATATGAAAGGCGCTCTTGGCATAATGGGATCTGAGGGCATGCGTCCCAGGATACGTCCGACCGCTGTTTCGGAGACTGGTCGTCACTAAATAGAGGCTGTCCTGGAAACGGCTTAAGTTGTCCGAAGTCTAAGGCTGATGTGATGACAGACCTGGGAACTTTGTTGCAGATCGTCTGACCAGAGCCCTCAGCGACAGGCGATAAATCGAACGGCCCTCTGCTTTGAAGCCAAGGGCCGTTTTTATATACAACATTCAGGTGCGGTTCTTAGTCTTAGGGCAGATCGAAATCGTCTTCAGGTAGATCAGGCTGCCTCCTGGCTAATTTCCTCATGCGCGTGCCCACATAACCCTTAAGGGCATTGGCCTCGCGACTAACCGCGGTACGGAAGTGTGAGCTATATTTCCCCATCTCACGAAACTTCTTGTACCGGTTCCGGAGCATCTTGCGCTTGGAGACCTCCTGCAGATCCGCAAGCTCCTGCAAGAGGACGCGCCGCAGTTGCCTTGATGCCTCCTCAGGGTCTTCGTGAGCGCCTCCCGATGGCTCCTGAATGATCCTGTCGATGATTCCGTAGTCCCGACAATCCTGGGCTGTGAGCTTCAGGAAGTCTGCCGCTTCTTCAACGCGCGTATCGTCTTGAAACATTAGTTCAGCGGCGCCCTCAGGCGATATGACGGTGTAGATGGCGTTCTCCATCATGAGCACACGGTCCGCAACGCCCAGAGAAAGAGCGCCCTCGCTGCCGCCCTGCCCTATCACAACTGAAATGGAAGGCGTTTCCACCGTCCCCATATCTGCCATCAGACAGGCCAGAGCGTCGCCCAGTCCATGTTCTTCAGACCGCAAGCTGACGTCCGCTCCTACTGTGTCGATTAGCGTTATCAAGGGAAGACTGAACTTCTGAGCCAGAGCTACCGCCCTGCTTGCCTTTCGGAAGCCCTCTGGTCTAATGCCCCCACTGTCACCTTCACAGGTTTTTCCGCTACGCTGCCCTATTACAACAAGGGTCTGAGCGGCCAGCTGACCGAATCCGCAGATGATGGCGCTGTCGTCGCCGTGAGAACGGTCACCGCGCAACTCAACGAAATTGCTGAATATTCGCGAGATGTAGTCTGTCGACGTTGGCCGGGATTTGTGCCGCGCCAGCTGGACCGTGTTCCATGCCTCAGCCTGTTGAGGCTCAATCACTCGTCCGGCACTTCTGTCGCTTGGGGTCAGTTGATATTGAGGTCCTAGGTTGTCCAATACCACGCTTAACAGCGTCCTCAATGTGGACCGCTTGACTACACCATCGATCAGGCCATTATGCAGATGGGCCTCAGATGTGTTCGCATTGTCGGGAAGGTTGTCCTCCATGGACTGCTTGATCGCCCTTAAAGATGACAAGCCTACGATTGCCCCAGGCTCAGCCACTATTATGTCTGCAAGGCTGCCGAAGCTAGCGTACGTCTGTCCGGTGGCTGGATTGGCCAGCACTGCAATGAAAGGCAGACCTTTTTTGCCGAACTGGGTAGTGGCCATGCTGGTTTTGGCCATCTGCATTAGTGAGAGCACGCCCTCCTGAATACGAGCGCCTCCGCTGGTTATTATCGCAATTACGGGGAGTTTCTTTTTGCCTGCGTGCTCGAATGCCAGAGCGACTTTTTCGCCTACAACGCAGCCCATGGTACCGCCCATGAATCCAAAGTCCAGAACAATAAGCATGGCCGGGCAGCCACCAATGTCACAGGTGCCAGTGACTACAGCCTCAGTTAGGCCGGTGCGTTTCTGGTCATTGAATATGCGCTGCTTATAGGACCCTCTGGAGGAGAAGGACAGCGGGTCAGTCGACGTTACGGACCTATTGATCTCATGAAAAGTATCTGGATCAATAAGTGAGTCGATGCGCTCGCGGGCCGATATGCTGTAGTGGAATCCACACAGATGACAGACGCGATATCGGGCGTACGTCTCTGAATCGACCAAATTGGCACCATCAATCAGGCAGATATCCCTGCCTTCGAACCCATCGTCTCCGTTACGGCCTCCATTTTGTACCAACAGTCAGGCCCCTCACGCGGACTAATTCATAATGTTAAACGACCGTTACTGACTCATTATAACATCGCGTGACTTGGAACCGTCACTGGGGCCTACTACGGATTTTTCCTCGAGTTCATCCATTAATCGAGCGGCACGGGGATAACCAATGCGCAATCGTCGCTGCAAAAGAGACGTCGAAAGCTTGTTGTACGTCTGCGCCAATTCCACGGCCTTGTCGAACAGTTCGTCTGTAGACGAGTCCTTGCTGCCTGCGCCACCCGCATCAGCACTATCTTCGTTTCGGGTGGCACGCAGGAGTATCTGCGGTACCCAGCCTCTCGGTGTGGCCTGCCAAAACTTGACCAGGTCCTCTATTTCGGTATCGGACACATATGCGCCCTGCATACGCTGCGGCCTGGCAGCGTCACGGGGCAGGTAGAGCATGTCGCCTTTGCCTATTAGCTTTTCTGCGCCAGTAGAGTCAAGAATCGTTCGTGAGTCTATCGACGAAGTTACACCAAAGCTGACCCTGCTTGGGAAGTTAGCCTTGATCAGGCCGGTCACTACGTCCACAGAGGGACGCTGCGTGGCCAGAATCAGGTGAATGCCCGTGGCTCGGCCTAGCTGCGCCAGACGGCACAGAGCCTGTTCCACATCAAAGGCCGCGGTCATCATTAGGTCCGCCAGCTCATCCACCACGACCAGCAGGAACGGCATATTGTCCTCAGAGGACTTCCTGTTGAACGACTCGATGTTCCTGACACCGATCTCTTCCATGCGGCGGTAGCGGTCCATCATCTCGCTGATGACACCCTTGAGCATACCGACCACTTCGTCGGTGTTAACGACGACTGGTGTGAGCAAGTGGGGGATGCCATTATAGGGCGTCAACTCAACCCGCTTGGGGTCGATCAGGAGCATTCGAAGCTCCGAGGGGGACTTTTCCATTAGCAGACATGTCAGGATAGAGTTCAGGCAGACGCTCTTGCCGCTGCCCGTTGCTCCCGCGATCAGCAGGTGGGGCATTTTGGCCAGATCGATAACCACATTCTCGCCGCCGCTGCCCTTGCCAAAGGCCACAGGCAGATCACCCGTCTGGCTAATCTTCTGGAACTCCTGCGTCTGCATAACGCCCCGCAGGGTTACAGGCGTTGGGTTGGCATTAGGTATCTCGATGCCAATCTGCGCCTTGCCCATGACAGGAGTCTCGATTCTCAGACTGGGCGTCTTTAGGGCCAGCGACAGGTCCTTCTCTCTCGAAAGAATGCTGTCGACCTTAACGCGGGTCTTCTGCTCTACACGAGTCACGACCTGTTTGCCACGCTCGTCCAAAACAGGCTGGCCGTTCTCATCGACTTTCTTTACCTGCCTGTACCGGCGGACCCAACCGGGCACAAAGCCATACATCGTTACTGTAGGTCCTGGCTGGATCTGCCCGACCTCGACCTCAATCTCGTATTCGGCCAATGTCCTCTGTATTACCTGAGCCGTCTCCATGATCTGCGCCTCAGATACCTCGGGAGCTGGCAGTTCTTTTAGAATGCCTGATGGGGGCAGCGACCACTTCTCTTTGCGCTTTCCCAGCAGTGATATTGTCTTCTGGGCCGAGGAACCTGCCTCCGAATGACCGTTTGTGTCGGTGTAACCATTACCTTCGTTGGTTGGAACCACGACGCGCTCATATTCCGGCTCAACTGCCTCAGCCACCTCATCGACGACGGGCTCAGGAGTTTTCTCCCCTGGGCCCGAACCCCAAAAGCGATTGAATTTGTGGCTCAGCCCAGAAGACTCGTCGCCATTTTCAGGTTTTTCTTGATCTAAATCAGTTTTCGGTTCAAATTGGGACTCATCGTCCAGAACAGAGGATGTTATAGAATCAAATATGCTGACGGGCTCTGGAGCGTCGGTCCAAGCATTGTCTTCTTCAGCAACATCAGCTATCTCAAAGGGTGAAAGTTGTGGTTCGTTGCCCTCGTCAGATTGCTCTTCTTCGTAACCAAATGAGATCGAAGGGCCGGTCGAGATGATAGACCCCGAGAATGCCGACACCGATTCAGGCACAAGCATTCCACCATTGGTCTCCGAAAAGTCGGACTCATCCAGGTCTCGAAGAGTTGAGTATGAATCGAACCCGTTGGACGGCTGGGTACTAACCTCACCTGCTACATCAAGACTAGTTTCAACCTTGCCGTTTTTGTTATACATCTTGCCGATGGCCATACTGGCCATGACCAGCGAGACGTAGCCGTAGAAAAAGACTTTGCCTATCGCCATCACGGTGAAGGCTACGAGCACAGGCGATGCCACCGCAACTGTCACCGCGCCAAGGACTGCTAGCCGTATTACAGCCTGCCACGCCACAGTTCCCGCTATGAGATCGCCAGCCACTCCGCCGAGGTTCACGTAACCATCCATAGTAAATGCGTGGAGTAGGCCGTCATAGGTCTGGAAGAAGGAGAGCACGCCCAAGGCGAAAGCCACAAGCCCTGCCGAGGCTAACCACAGCCTGTAGTGCTTGAAGAGGCTGGGCTTAATCGCGAGCGCCCCGAGCACTACTACCAGGAGTATCGCGACGGGAACAACGCCCGCGCCCAGGTAGAACAGGACCTCGTTCTGCGCTGTAAAATATATCTGAAAAAGAATATCCCAGAACCAGTACATTGTGACGCCAACAGCCACTACCGGGATCGCCAGTAGTTCGTGCCAGGTCAGCCGTGATATTATTGCTGATATTGGGGACCTGCCCGTCGGTTGGGCGAGTGTGACGTCTGCGTTGCTCTTGGCCATGCGCCGTACCTCGTGTGGTGTGCTTGCTCCGGATGAATAATAGGATCCATCTTAATTATCGCGAGGCAAGCGTTACCAGGGTGTTACGGGAGATGACCACAGGCATGCGGGACCATGAATGCCCGATAGAAGGCACTGTGCGCTAAATCAGTCTACCTGACTAGACCTGGTCGACAATGGCAAACACAGTGGGGCGCCTTCGGGTTTCTTTGAACAGGAATTTAGAAATGGAATCCGTGACCTTGGCCTTCACCTCATCCAAGTCTAGGCCTGCTGTCCCATTCTGGTCTAGGGTTGTTAAGACCATTTTTGACGTTCTTTCAAAAAGTTCTTGGCTTTCGTCCAATTCCGCGAAGCCAGACGAATCGACTTCGGGCGGCGAAAGCACCTTGCCAGTGCTCTGACTAAGGGTCACTGAGACAACCACAACGCCGTCCTTAGCCAGTCGTCTTCGCTCGGTGATAATTGGGCTATGCATGTCCAAGAAGTACCGGCCGTCAATGAACACATGGCCTGACTGTACCTTGTCAACAACGCGACCCTCCTCCTGAGTAAGTTCAAGCACGTCGCCGTCCTCGAGCACAAAGGTGTTGCTTTCCGGAATACCCATATCGTGTCCCAAGGCTGCGTGGCGTATCAGATGGCGGTGCTCACCGTGCACAGGGACCAGATACTGAGGCTTGACCAGACTGAGCATCATCTTCAGCTCTTCCTGACTGGCATGGCCGTGCACGTGGACCGTAGCGATGCGGCTGTAGAGCACATTGGCTCCCTGCCGGAACAGGTTATCGATGGTTTTTGCAACAACCAACTCGTTTCCGGGAATGGGTGATGCAGAGATTATCACGGTGTCACCAGCCACAATTTCTACGTCCTGGTGCTGGCCATTAGAGATACGCACCAGCGCTGAGGTTGGCTCGCCCTGGCTACCCGTGGCCATGATGATGACCTTGTTGTGGGGCAGATTACGGGAGTCCTTCATTGGAACGATGGTGCCAGAAGGGGCCTTCAGGTAACCCATGTTGAGCGCCATGTTGACGTTATTGCTCATGCTACGACCGACGACAGTTACCTTGCGGTCGTACTTCACTGCGGCGTCTATGACCTGCTGCACTCTTGATATGAGCGAGGCAAAGGTCGCCACCATGACTCTTCCCTTAGCTTCACGGATGGCGTCATCTAGGGCATCGCCCACAACCTTTTCAGATGCCGTATAGCCTGCAACTTCTGCATATGTGGAGTCCGAGCAGAGCAGCAGCACTCCATCCGCCGTGATCTGTGCCAATGAAGCGAAGTCTGTGGACTGGCCGTCTGCAGGGGTATGGTCGATTTTGAAGTCGCCGGTATGAATGACGATGCCCTGCGGCGTGGTGACGGCGATACCCATGGCGTCCGGAATCGAGTGACAGACGCGGAAGAATTCGACGCGGAATTTGCCAATCTTGAATGGCGCATGTGGCTCGACGACGTTCAAACGGGCGTCCTTTAGGAGGCCTCGTTCTCGAAGCTTAACGCTGATCAGACCATGCGTTAAGCGAGAGGCGTAGACCGGAACGTCTAGCTCTTTAAGGACGTAAGGAAGCGCACCGATGTGGTCCTCATGTCCGTGGGTAATCAGAATAGCGCGTATCTTGTCTCTATTTTCAACAAGGTATGTGATGTCAGGAATGGCGAAGTCTACGCCAGGCATGTCACTTTCGGCGAACAGAACGCCGGCATCAATGACTACAATATCGTCCTCGTATTCGAGGACCATCATGTTCTGGCCTATCTCACCTAGGCCACCTAGCGGGATGACCCGAAGTGGGGAATCTGGCATATTAAAGTATTCTCATTTCAGTTGATTCAGAGGTAATTATTTTTACGCGAAATTAACTTTCGCATCATCTTAAATTATACTCGATTCCCTGGAGGCACGTATCTATTAAACAGGTGCGTTTACTTCTATAATACAGTTAAAAGACTGCTCCGTAGCCCCACAAACACCACCTAAAGCAACGTCATTGTCTGCGCTTTGACTGTTTCTTCAGTATTTGGCTGCTCTGTCTGAGACTGAGTTATGGTCTTCGCGATGAGTTCCGGTAATTGCCCAAAATCATGCTCCAACACAGAACGAAGCTTTGGATTGTACAGAACAGCCGCGGGGTGATACATCGGATACACCGTCAGGTCCTGCCACTGCCTCGGCTTGCCACGGGCCTTGCTGATGACCTCACCAGGGAAGAACTTCCCGAAGGAAAACCTGCCCAGCGTAACGATAACCTTGGGTTGAATCAGCTCAATCTGCGCATCCATGAAGCCCGAGCACGCCTGAAGCTCCTCCGGCGCGGGGTCTCGGTTGCCCGGTGGTCTGCATTTCACCATGTTGGTGATAAACACATCGTCCCTTCGCAGACCTATGCCCTTCAGCAGGTCGGTAAGGATATTTCCAGCACGGCCTATGAATGGCGTGCCCTCGCGGTCCTCGTTGGAGCCAGGACCTTCGCCGATAAACATGATGTCTGCGCTAGATGAGCCTTCACCTGGCACTGACCGCGTCCGCCCTCTCGAAAGCACGCACTCTGTACAAGAGTCTATTTTTCGTACCAGATCGTCAAAATCAGACATTGTTTATCTCCATAGCTCTGGGGCAATTGTTCAGGTCTGTTTACGGCTCCGTCTCCATCCGCATCATATGCAAAGGCGCTCAAGAGAATCCACACTACTTATGCATATTTGAACCAACTTCCGCCTTCCAGCATGCCTCAGCCCGCTATACAAAACAAGTTGACTTCTGCTTCCCTGCATGCCCTCTCCCCGCTACACAAAACAAAAAGAATTGTGTGGCCATGGACGCCTTGTTATACTGGCAGCGGAGGCAAATACATCACTTATGACAAGGCTTGTCGGCATATTCGGATACCCCCTTTCCCACTCACTTTCGCCCGCGATACAGCAGGCCGCTTTCGATTACCACAAGATCGACGCACTCTATCAGGCATGGCCTACACCGCCAGAAGTGCTAGCCTTTGAGGTAGCAAAGCTACGTGGAAAGCAGTACCTCGGTGCCAACGTGACCATTCCTCACAAGTTAGAGGTCATGCAACTGCTGGACAGCATAGATAAGATGGCGATGGACATTGGCGCGGTTAACACCATCGTCAATGAAAACGGAACGCTGGTCGGCCACAACACCGATGCCTACGGGTTCATCAAGTCACTCAAAGAGGGCAGCGGCATAGACCCTAATGGGAAACGGGCGCTTTTGCTGGGTGCCGGTGGTGCGGCTCGTGCGGCTGCATACGCACTGGCTCAGGAAGGCGTAGCCCACATTACCATTGCCAACCGCACACTGTACCGTGCCGTGTCTCTGGGCGACGAGATCAGGCCTATCCTTTCGGACGTTGTGGCCATCTCGGCAGACGGCCCTGACCTGCTCGATGCAGCAGCCAGCGCCGACATCATTGTGAACTCCACTTCCATGGGCATGCGGCACTCGGAAGCTGAGGGCCAGAGTTTGTTGCATTCTAAACAGATTCCTGCTTCGGCAGCGGTCTATGACATGGTGTACAACCCATCCGTAACGCCCCTCTTGTCGGAGGCTCGGCAGGCAGGAGCCACGGTAGTTGGCGGACTTAGCATGCTGATTCATCAGGGCGCGGCTGCCTTCCACAAGTGGACGGGCAAGGAAGCGCCGATAGACATCATGATGGCGGCGGGTGAGAAGGCTCTCTCCCATATGGCGAGCGATTAGGTGACCCCTCAAACGACTGCCAACATATACGTTACCGGGTTCTCAGGCACGGGCAAGACCACGACTTGCCGCGAGTTGGCACGCATCATGCAATGGCGCTTCGTCGACCTCGATGACGAGATCGTCGCTAGTGCTGGAAAGGCTATACACGAAATTTTCGCAGACGATGGCGAGGATAAGTTCAGGAGCCTAGAGACTGAAATTCTGCAAGCGGTCAGCTCCGCCAGCCAGCAGGTCGTCTCTACTGGCGGCGGCGTTGTTACCGATGCGAGCAACAGGTCTGCTATGGCCTCTTCTGGCTTTGTCGTACTCCTGGACGCCTCACCTGAGACCATACTTCAGCGCCTTCAGGAACAGGACTCGGCCGATCCCGGTGTCGCCCGGCCTATGCTGGATTCCGATGATCCCCTGAAACGCATTCGCTCATTGAAAAGCCAACGGCAGGTGCACTATACTACCGCCCACTACACAGTCCATACGGACGGCCTTACACCGGTACAGGTGGCTGAACAAATACTGGCGGCATGGAATATGCAAAACAATCAATCTGATGCAAGTACCGATGACCAATACCCGGATCTAGCCTCTGTTGTCCATACATCTCAGGGCGACTACCCCATCTGGGTGGGTTGGGGAATACTAGACGAGCTTGGCGAGCGCCTCCAAAGCCTGCTTTCCCCCGGCACAGCGTACGTCATCTGCGATGAGGGTACGTCCCGTCACGCCCGACGAGCCCAGTTCGCATTGGAGACTGCGGGTGTTGCGGCGCACATCTTCCAGATGCCTGCAGGAGAGCAACACAAGACCCTGGAAACGGTGGAGCATGTGTATACCTGGTTGGCCGATCGAAAAGCCGAGCGCGGTCACATGATTATCGCGGTCGGTGGCGGCGTAGTAGGCGATCTGGGTGGCCTGGTCGCGGCAACGTACCTTAGGGGCATGCCCTTCGCCCAGGTACCCACGAGCCTTCTGGCAATGATGGACGCTGCCATAGGCGGAAAGGTCGCGGTAGACCTTCCTCAGGGCAAGAACCTGGTGGGCGCGTTCTACCAGCCCAAGTTTGTTCTATCCGACGTAAGCACTCTACAGACGCTGCCTCAGCGTGAACTAACCTCTGGCTGGGCCGAGGCGATCAAGCACGGTCTCATTTTGCAGCCCGACCTGTTGGACTCCTTCGAGCGGGACAGGGACGACATTCTTGCGCTGGAGCCTGATGTGGCCACGGACATTATTCGGCGCAGCGTCGCAGTAAAGGCCAACGTTGTCTCTCAAGACGAAAGAGAGACCCTTGGCGTAAGAATACTGTTGAATTATGGCCATACCCTAGGCCACGCCATAGAGACTGCCAGCGGCTACGGCAACTTCCTCCACGGCGAGGCCGTTAGCGTAGGCATGATGGGTGCCGCTTACATAGGCAACGCCATGGGAATGATGAGCGACGAAGAGGTCGACCGACAGCGGGCCATTCTTGAGAGCTATGGGCTTCCGCTCACCTGTGGGGAGATCAACGTTGAGGCAATAAACACCGCTATATTGTCCGATAAGAAGACGGCAGGTCGCGCTATTCGCTGGGTGCTACTGGACGGCATTGGCAAAGCCATAACAAGAAACGACGTTCCGCCAGACAAGATACAAGAGATCATCAGAAGCCTCACGGCCGACTAGATGATCGAATTCGAATGGATTTGGCTGTGGCTAGTGCTAATGGGCCTAGGCACAGGGATGTATGGCGTTCTGGTAGGAGCCGGCGGCGGCTTTATCTTAGCGCCACTGCTATTGATCTTCTTCCACAAGGAACCCAATGTCGTGGCAGGAACAGTTCTTGCGTTGGTTGCCGTTAACAGCATCTCCGGAGCAATTACCTTTAGTCGAATGGGTCTTGTTGATAAGCGCACATCATACCTATTCGTTGCCGCAGCCATTCCCGGATCGGTATTGGCCCCGTTCGTACTAAAGGCGTTTGTACAAGGATCGCCGGGTGTTTTTCATATTCTGTTCGGAATCATGCTCATCCTGCTTGCCATTCGTATCCTGACCAAACAGGACAGAACAGAAGAAATAGCAGATCGTCGGGGGGAAGAGCTAACCCCCACAAGACCAGACACCCGAATGGTCCGGAGCCGCACTATAATTACCAAGAAGGGAGTAACATACCGATATCAGTTTAACGAGGGCTTCGCAACTGCCATTAACTTTGTTCTCGGTTTCATATCCAGTTTCTTCGGCATCGGTGGCGGATTTCTGCGAACACCTATTTTGATTTACACATTTGGGTTCCCAGTGCAGGTAGCAGTGGCAACGTCCATATTTACACTATCGTTCTACACAACCGCCGGCGCTATAACCCACGCCTGGTTGGGACACATTGAAGTTTTCCCAACTTTCGTTTTGGCAGGCGTTGGCTTGATTGTCGGTGGTCAGATTGGTGCGAAACTAACTGGCGTAATTCGCGGTCCCTGGATAATGCGAATGCTCCTGGTGGTTGTGTTTGTTTTAGGCATAAGCCTGGTCGCGCAAGGTATTAAAGGTTAGTGATGTCCGCATTTACGCTTGGAAAAACCGATGGCGATGCCCGTGCAGGCACACTGCATACAGCGCACGGCGACGTACCTACACCTGCCTTTATGCCCGTGGCAACGCAAGGCTCCGTAAAGGCGCTCGACCCAGATGACCTGAAGAAAATTGGCGCGAACATAGTCCTTGCCAACACTTACCACCTATATTTGAGGCCCGGCGTAGATATCATTCGCTCACTGGGTGGGCTCCATGGATTCATGCAGTGGGACGGCCCTACTCTTACTGACAGCGGTGGTTTCCAGGGATTCAGCCTGGCGCACCTGCGCAAGATTACAGACGATGCCATTATCTTCAAGTCGCATATCGACGGCAGCACTCACCACTTCAGTCCTGAGGCCACCACGCGACATCAGGAGGGCATCGGCGCTGACATCATCATGCCGCTGGACATATGTGTTCCGGCGGGTTCAGACCGCGCCACAGCGGACGCGGCGGTGGACAAGACCAATCGCTGGGTAAAGCTGTGCAAGGATACCCACACGCGTCAGGACCAGCACCTGTTCGGCATTGTTCAGGGCGGACTCTTTCCTGACCTGCGCAAGAAGTCGGCCGACTTCCTGACATCGTTGGGATTCCCTGGATACGCCGTGGGTGGCCTGAGCGTGGGCGAGTCCAAGAAGGATATGCACGAAGCTGTCGGCTTTACTACGCCACTGTTGCCTGTCGACTCACCGCGCTATCTCATGGGCGTAGGCTCGCCTGAAGACCTGGTGGAGTGCGTCGCTCGTGGAATCGATATGTTCGACTGCGTGCTGCCAACGCGGATCGCCAGAAACGGCGCGCTGTTCGTGAGAAGCGGCCGGGTGAACATAGACACGGCTCGGTTCCGATCCATGGATGCCCCTGTTGAAGAAGGCTGCGACTGCTACACGTGCCAGACCTTCTCTGCGGCGTACGTTCATCACCTGTTCCGTGCCAAGGAACTACTAGCCTTTCGGCTGGCCAGCATCCACAACCTTCGCTTCATTCTGAGGCTAATGGAGGAGATGAGGGAAGCTATTTTGCAAGGGACATTCGAGGCCTACCGCAAAGGCTTCCACGAGCAGTTCACGCCTCCTGACGAGACCACGCGACGAGCACAGAAGGTGAAATGGCTTGAAGCTCTGGCCAATTCAAAGGCTAAAGCAGAACAGAGATAAAGAAAGAGGGCACAACTTAAGTGTGCCCTCTTTTGCTATTCCTATATTTCGATCAAGCGTACACCTGACCATGCCCGACTAGAAGCCGCCTGCAACCGCCGGTACGATGCTTACCTCGTCACCAGT
>CAUZQF010000026.1:0-14980 GCA_963581905.1 Dehalococcoidia bacterium | reverse complement strand
CATGATGCCGTGGTCGAAATATTCCTTCACAGGGTGCTGCTCGATAGACTCCACTACCTGAGTGCAGACGTTGGAGTGCGGGCACATCTCCAGGGGGATCTTCGACTCGGCCAGGTGGTCTAACAAGGCTTCGTCCTCGCCGGAGCGTACGCCGTGGCCTATGCGCTCTGCTTGTAGGTGTTGAATCGCGCCCCACACGCTTTCAGGGCCCGCAGCCTCCCCTGCATGTGCTGTCACATGAAAGCCGATGTCGCGAGCCTGCGCGTAGACCTCGGTGAATAGCTCTGCGGCGAAGTTGTGCTCCGAGCCGCCCAGACCTATGCCGATTATGCCGCTTCCCTTGGCCTCGTTGACCTCTGCTAGCGTGACCTTCGCCTGATCGGGGCCATAGTCTCGCGTCAGGTCGGAGATCAGGGCTACCTCAACATCCGGCACCCTGTCCAGTCCGCGACGCACCGCCTCGAAGAGAAGGCCAGCTTCCATGCCGACCTCTGTGAAGCGCACCGGCGAAAAGAAAGTCTCGGCATATAGTATGTTCTGGCTCACCAGCTCTTGGGCGAAGGCCTCGCTGAAGAAAGTGAAGTCTTCGTACTCGCGCAGAAACTGGTTCTTCCATATCCAGGCCTGAATGAATTCAGGGAAGTCTGCATAAGTAAACTTCTCATCCAATGCTTGCAGGTCCGGCACCGAGGCATCGCCGCCATATTTCTGCATCAGTTCCCACAGTGCAGGACGAGGTATGGCCCCTTCAAGATGCAGGTGTAGCTCTACCTTGGGGACTTTGTCGAACCAGTCTGGATTGAATGTCATGTGGTCTTCACGTTCGTCCTGAGCCTGTCGAAGGACAAGCCGAAAATAGCCTTGTCGGTGGTAACAACGTGCAGGTTAGCACACCGGCACAACAGGCGCAGCCCAGTCAAATCGGCTAACGCTCAGTTTCGGACTTTCGTACCCAAAATACGGTGAGCCAATTATTCATAAAATCCAAAAAACTAGAACCAGCGACGGCGGAAAGCCAGCAGCAGAATGACAAAGGACACAGAGGCGACTCCTGCCATCCAGTCCCAGTGTACGTAGCGGCCAAACAGCGGGTTTACGGTGGCGCTCAGCCCTATGGATACTCCTACTATAACCGCGGCCCAGATCAGTGACACCGGCCAGCCTATTGGAGATTCAACCTGTTTTTTCACTCGCTCAGCCATCCCATACCTCCGCTATGTTATCTGTATGCTGTCACTTTGATGCTTCTTGAAGGCTGCGGGATTCTTGCGGCTATTGCCTTATTTATCTTTTGCCTGCGGCCATGGGTGCCGCTTCTGGAAGACGTCGCAACCACACCATGGCCAGCGGACCGACCACCGGGCCTATGCCCAGGCTATGGAAGGCCAGCTCCCAACCCACGTGGTCAACGATGAACCCAAATAGAGCTATGGAGATGATGGTGATACCGAAGCCTAGAAGCGACTGCAGTCCCAGTGCAGCGCCTATGTTCCGCGACGGGGCAAGCTCGGTGATGCCTGTGGAGAACACGGACGAGTCTCCCACGATGCTGACGAGCGCCAGCACCACGTATGGCCGCTTGAGAAGTGGCTTTTGAGCGTCCGAAGTCTGCATTGAGGTCTCTGTTTTGTATTTTGGGTATTTGGCGTAACGCAGGTGAATGGTCAGTTGGTATTATAGCCATTAACCTTTGCACGGGCCTTCCGATAATAAAGGGCGGCCCAATGGACCGCCCTTTATATACTTATGGACTTAACTCAGGCTAGCGTTCGATTGGCGCGCGAACTATGCTGCCGTACTCCGTCCAGGAGCCGTCGTAGTTGCGGACGTCGCTCTGGCCGAGCAGTTGTGTCAGCACGAACCAGGTATGGGAGGAGCGCTCACCGATGCGGCAGTAGGCGATAGTCGGGCCTGAGCCATCAATGCCTTTGCCACCGTAGATCTCCTTCAGCTCGTCGGCGGACTTGAAGGTCCCGTCTTCGGCGACGGCTGTTCCCCAAGGGATGTTGGCTGCACCAGGAATGTGGCCGCCACGCTGCGAACCCTCTTGAGGAAGGTTGGCCGGTGCCAGCAGCTCACCGCTGAACTCTGCCGGGGCGCGAACGTCTACCAGGCTGGTGTTGCCTGCGCTGATCGCCTGCAGTACCTCTTCCCGGAACGCACGAATGCTGTTGTCCGCCTCAGAAGCAGTGTAGGTCTTGTCGGAGACGCTAGCAGCGTCAGTGGTCAAAGGCTTGCCCTCTGCCTCCCACTTGGCGCGACCTCCGTTCATTAGCTTCACGTTCTGGTTGCCATACAGCCGCATTTGCCAGAATGCCCAGGCTGCGAACCAGTTGTTGTTATCACCGTACAGGATGACAGCGGTGTTGTTGTCGATGCCAGACTTGCTCAGCAGCTCTTCCATTCCTGACTTGGACACGATGTCCCTTGCCAGGTTGTCCTGAAGCTGGCTCGTCCAGTTCCAGCCCACTGCTCCAGCGATGTGGCCTTGGTCGTAGGCTGATGTGTCCACATCAACTTCCACGAGTCTTACGTTGTCGTCGCTGCCGTGCTCGGCAACCCAGTCTGTACTTACTATAGATTCAGGATGCGCGTATTCTGCCATTAGTTTCCTCCTATTGGCCGGATTTTATTAATTGAAAATAACAGTATAACGAATGCTCTGGGAATTTTGGGCAATTCTGGAATATTCTCAGATTGTGCAAAATGCCACTTTATTGTAAAGATGATAGTCGATGTATGCATTTGTAACTTAATGCAGGACTTATGATGCACACGCTGCAAGAAGAAAGAATTCTGAGAAATATCAGGGCAACTGGTTCATACACACGGAACAGGTGCTAAGACGCCTCCTCCAGCATGGCGCTCACAATGTTGTTCATCTGGAATTCACTGATAGCGCCGTCCCATCTATCAAATGGCAGTCCATCTGCCCCGAAGAAGACAGTCGTAGGCATGCTTCTAACTGAATAGTTCACGACGGGAGTCCTGTTTGGCGGGCCATCGGCTGGGTAAGTAACATTCAACTCTCTAAGAAGTGACTCGGCGCTTTGTCTGGTGCCCAGGCCAGTGAAGGTGCCCACGTCCAGCCCGACGAAGATGATCTTCTCCTGGTGAGTGTCCCAGACCCTTTGAAGCGCAGGCATTTCGGCTCTGCATGGTGGGCAATCACCGGCCCAGAAGTTCAGGACCACAGGCTTGCCGCTGGTAAGCACGCTGCTAAAGTTGACCTGGTCTCCGCCTAACACCTCTTCGCCCTGGTACACGCTGAACTCGAAGTCTGCTGAGGCCCCTGACCCGTTAACGACCTGGAACACAACAGCGAAGACTACGATGGCCAGCACTACTATTCCCCCCAGTATCATTTGTGGGCGGTATGTCCACTTTTGGCCTCTTCGGCCTCTGCTGGAGGCTCGTTTCGATGAGAATCCTGGAGATGCCGATCTCGGAGGCGTCACGCTCGACTGATCATATCCACCATCTCGTTTCCTCCTCCGTCGTCGTGCGCTTCGGTCATTTTTCGGCATGTATTACCTTCCTGCTTGAATTGCGGTACACGTCTGATCTGAGCAGCCCGAAATGCGAACGATCGTCACAACTGGCTAACTCTTAGATGCTGAAGTTTTGTCTGCGATTCCGGCAGATCTTTCGAAGACTCTAGGCTTCTGGAGTTCGGTCCTTGTCCCAAGCCATGAACAGAGCAGCCACGATCCCCAGCACACAAAGACCCGCCGCAACCAGAAAGAAATCGTTGAACACGGTTAGGCCTGCGTCGGTTAACTGCCTTTGAAATTCGTCAACACGTTGCTGGTAGGATGCTGCGGCCTCTCCGACGAGTGGGTAGGGTATCTGTAAGCCGGTGACCAGATTGCCAAAGTGACTCGTTCCCCAGGCGGTAAGTGCCGCAAGCCCTAATGCCATGCCCGTAATTCTTGAGCCGGTTATAAGCGAAGCTGCGGTCCCTTTGTCGGTTTCGCGCACCGAGTTGATGGCAGCCAGAGCCACAGGCGCGATGACCAGGCCGAACCCCAGTCCAGCAATCGCCAGGTGAATGGTGAGCTTCGGGTCTGATATGGTCAGGTCCCAGCTGCTTATGAGCCAGAAGCCTACTGCTGCTAAGGCCAGTCCTATGACCGTTGGCACTCTGTAGTCAAGTCGCTGAGCGGCGACACCACCTAAGACGGCACCGACCGGTATGGCAGCGGTGATACGCATCAGGTGCAGGCCGCCCTCCAAGGGGGACAGGCCCAGGACTGTGTTGGCCATTAGCGGTATGGTCACCATCCCGATTATGAGCGCCGCGCCCACCAGCAAGTGCACCAGGTTGGATGCGCGAAACGCCCAGGTCTTGAACATGTCCTTGGGCAGCAGTGGTTCATGCGCCGACCTTTGCCTGAGTACGAACAGTCCAAAGAGACCCAGCGCCGCCGCCATGTATAGAACCATGAGCCAGTCCAGCGAGTCTACTCTGGCCAGGCCGAGCGTCATCGTTGCCAGCGCTGCGGTGATCAGGGCCCCGCCTATGTAGTCGACCGACGAGCGGGTCCGTGGGCTTGGCTCTATCAGCAGAAACGTCGCTGCAATGACTGCTGCGCCCAGAGGCAGGTTTATCCAAAAGACCCACTGCCAACTGAGGTACTTGATGATTATGCCGCCCCACAGAGGGCCGATCACGCCTCCCGCCTCTGCTGAAGCGCCCATGATGCCGAGAGGCACGCCGCGGCTGTGCGAGGGAAACAGGTCGCCGACTATCGCTATCGACACTGGCACCAACGCACCGGCTCCCAGGGCTTGGAACACTCTTGCCGCGATCAGCCAGTTTAGGGACGAGGTGAGGGCGACAGCGGCGGAGCCTACCATGAAAAGCGCCATGCAGATGATGAAGACTCGCCGGTGGCCCCAGATGTCCGACGCTCTGCCTATGAAGGGCATGGCGGCCAGGTACCCGAGCAGGTATCCGGTTATCGTCCACGAAGCCCTGTTCAGCTCATTAACCTGCACGCCCATATCGCGCATCATGGCTGGCAGCACAGTTACAACGACAGTCTGATCGTCGGCAGCGATGAATACGCCGGCAAATACAGCCGTCAATGCGAAATATGGTGAGAGTCGGTGTCTGGCTAGTCTCACGCCCTATATATAAGCATATAAATGTGGCAGGCTGAATCGCTTATGCAATGAAAATACCGACGCTTTCGAAATGTTAGGGAATCTGCCGAGCGGCCCAGCCGATATAGAGAAATATTTAGAGAGGTGGCGCGATTGTCTTCGGCTCGTTGAAGTCGCCTAGCTCGATGGTACGTTCCATCCCGTCCAGTTCAGTCTCAGTTACGCGGCCTTTCAAGATGACTTTGATTAGGTAGGAACTCGGGAGGTCTATGGTGAGCTCGACCTCCAGAGACCCGTCTGTTGTGGAACCAAACAGCGGGGCCAAGGCTGAGGCAGGAAGTTTCCCTCCGATGTGCAATTCGCTGTTGTGAATTTCGAGTAGCGTAACGTCCGTTACTCGCGACATCATGCTGGAGATACCTAATGCCGGATCGAAATAAGCTAACGGACTAACCTGGCCCTGTAAGACTTGCCACTCGTCGTTCAGGGGATTGCTCATGAAGGTCTTGTCCCCGATGGTTATAACGTCACCACGCATGACGAAATTTCCAGCCGAGCCTACGAATTTCAGTGAGAGCTTGTCCGGTTTTACAACGAAGCCTTCTGTGGAGATAAGGATTAGTCCTTGGGCCAGTGGTGTACCGCCGGTATTGTGCTCTAGTCCGAAGCTAAAGGAAAGCAGGTCGTTCATGACCTCACCGGACTGGTCCAGAACTGCTTGCGGATTGATTGGAGTTGGCGTTGCGGTGAGTGCTACCTTCGCCGCCACACCTGAGTCTTCTATTGCATCGGTGTCATTTGGACTGCTGCAAGAAAGCGCCGTGACGAGAACTACCAAGATAAGCGTGAGCAGTATTGGACTCTTTGAAGTTGGCAACATGGTGTCAGCCGATAATGTTGAGATATTGAGGTTTTGTTATCAATTCGATAAACGCAAGAAGCCCCATTCCGTTACCGAAATGGGGCCTCTATTTGCTATTAGACTCTTCTTAAGGGCTAGGCGTTGATTCGAGCGACCCTTCGGCTGCGGAAGAACAGGAAGCTACCTGATACTAGCAGTGTGAGGGCTCCCGCGAAAAGCATCTGTGCTAATACAGGAACGCTGGAGTCGCCAACGCTTGGTGTGGCTACGGCTATGCTGCCACCGGGCGAGAGCGTGTAGGTTGCCATCATCTGTGCGCTGACATAGGCCTGCTCTCCACCGCCTTGACCTGTAGCGGAGATACCATTCCTAGCGGCGTCCAGACGACCTGCTACTGAGTTCAGTAGAGCCTTGGCGATAGTGACGCTGTCGTTTCCGAGAACATCTTCTGCGCCTGACTTGGCTTCCAGGGCCCATGCTTCTGCATTGGCTCCGGCGGTTTCAACATTAGCAGCCTCTGCCGCAACGGAAGCACCAGCAAAACCAGCGTGCGTACGATCCTGGGCATGGGCTACTATACCAATGTCGTCGCTAGGTGCGCCGTCACCGTCTACTACGTTGATGACATGCTGTGTGTGCAGATGTACATCTTCGATGGTGTCGGAGCCACGGGCCAGGTTCACGTGCTGAATGGCCACGTCTAGCTGAGTATTCAGGTTCGTCAAGATCCCGGCAGATTCGCCTTCAGGCCAACCAACCAGCAGATGACGGATATGAGTCATCGCTGACGAAGATACTGAATCAGAGAAAGGCTTAATGTCGGAAGGTGAGTCAGGGTCTGAGTCCGGTACGGGCTCAACGCTAATCACTACCGAATTGAAGCCAGCAATCAGATTATCACCTTCAGGTGAAACCCAATTGTGGTTGATGGCGTTATTGCCATCAACAGACATTGACCCGGTGCTCTGTAAAGCTCCGGTGCCAGTGTTGACGAGCCAGCCTTCATATGCCTGATCTGGCGCAAGTCGCGTTACTCCGGTGAGGGAGTAAGTAACCCTATCGCTGAGGGCCGAGCTATCTGAGATGACGGCTGTGCCGGAACCTTCATAGGCCACCTGGGCCTGCGCGAAGGATACCGGGACCGTCATGAGAAGAACAAGTCCGAATATTATGAGTAATTTAGGCATGACTACGTGTCCGTCCTCCTTAGGATGAAAAAGCTGTAAGACTGCGTGCCACATAACACTACCACAAGCTGTTTATACAGAATAGCCCTTAAGAACCTAATTTACCACAATAATTTTGAATTGACAGTGTCTGTATTTACGTACTCTGCCGTCGAGCCTAATGACCTGCGGGGTCAGTTTGGAGGTCTGCTTATTGGTAGTTAAACCGATTTCCTCAAAGTGCTGCATCAATATGCACATGCGTGCAAAGAAGGCAGCTTACAGATCTCCCTGCAAGGCGCCTTCGCCCGTAGGGTCGGCGCTCCCACTGGCTGGCTTAATAGTTATTCCGATACCATCAAAATCTGCTAAGGAAAGATAAGGGATGATGATTGTCTATCCGTATCCTATTTTGTCTGTTGATAGGCGACCAGCATTTATTACAAAATATCCTTATACCAAGATAACAAGCCATATCTGATAGATCTTGTTGCTTGGGAGATGAGGAAGGTTCAATGCGAGAAGCCTCGCCTCGTCTTCTGTGGCGTTCAGCAGACCTCTTGCTTCAGTGGCCCTCCGAGTTCCGTGCAGCATCCTGATTGATGTGCCCGAGCGTGGACTGAGATGTAGGCCATTGTCCGAGGCGTAAGGCTCAGTTACCGCAAGTCTTGCCACTGCCGTAGCGGTGTTCTGGAGTTGTAGCAAACGACTACCGCCTGTGGCAGGAATCGCGCTCTCTTCGGACAGCAGTTGTGTGGCCTGAGCGTCGATCTCTGCCGGGCCATTGCTCAGGCTTTGGCCAAGCCACAGTCCTCCCAACAGCAGCGATACGCCTACTAGTAAGCACGTTGTGCGCCCACGCGAAACCGCCGCGTTGCCAATTACGGCTAGGAACTCCACGAATCTGCTGACCTGTTGATAGGCGCAAGGGTTTGCACTGACTCGATCGCTATCTATCCGAGCGAGCTGGGCTTGGCGAATTCTGTCCGGGGCCTGAATCTGCGGCACGGCGAGGGCTATGGCTGTGATTTTGTCTTCAAAGGCGTGCAATACGACTGAGCATAACTTGCTACTGTTAAGGTGCTGCTCTGCATCTGCAACCAGGCTGGCGTTCAGCCTGCCTGATAGGTAAGGATAAATAAATGACTGGGCCTGGTCACAATCCAACGTCAGCCTGCTCCTGATATTGCGGTCTGAGTACTGATCTTAGTTTCTTGAGAGCCAATCGCATTCGAGTTTTCACGGTCCCCAGCGGCTGGCCCAGTTGCTTCGAAATTTCCGAGTGCGTCAGTCCGCCAAAATATGCCAGTATCACTATTTCTCTCTGCTCTGGCCTCAGCGTAAGCAGGGTGTCTTTCAAAAGGCTTCTGTCGAACTGCAACGTGGCGTAGCGCATCAGGTCCCCGCACCTGCCGTATTCCTTAGTTCATCGATGGACCTGTTATGCGCGATGCTGAACAGCCAGGCCGTGACGCTGCCCCGGGTCGAGTTGTAGCTGCTAGCCCTGCGCCACACGTTGAAGAAGGCGTCCTGTGTAACCTCTTCAGCCTTGCCAGTGTCGCGGAGCATATGCATGGCCAGCGAATAGACGGGTTGGAATAGCGCTGGTATAAGGAATCCAATGCCGGCTTCGATTGCTCCGCTATTAGCAGCATTAGCTGTGCGTCGTCTGCGTCTTTGAAATCTTCAATAACCATGACGCTCAGCCTTTGCCTCGGAGGGCGCGTTTCTCGATGTCCGAGTAGTCTGTACGTTCTGTAGACGTGGAAGCATAGGGATTTAGATCTTTCAACTAATGTCGGTGGTTTACACGACCAAGATCCAAGGGATGAGAAGGGCACTGGCGTTGGCTAAATGCCTTCGCATGTAGGTATAACGGAGGTGAGTCGCGAAAGGTTATTGGACGGAGCTGGGAAGTCCGTAAACAAGGCGTGAGGGACACAAAAAAAGCCGACCATTCGGTCGACCCTTTAATAGGACATATTAATCAAGAGAGGGGCGAGCTAAGAAGTAGTGCCGTTTCATAATATGTTGAACAGGCCTGTGTAGAGACCGGCTACGGTCCTCTCTTCGCTGAATTCTGGCTGGCCCTCGCTCCTGATCATTGGCGTAACGTCTAGCACCGCAGAGTCGTTGATCACAATGAAGCTGTCGGTGTAGACCTCGTTCATTGTGAGGATGCTGAACTTATATTGGGCCTGGAAATTCGTGAGTGATTCGGTCTCACCAGGTTTGGCAACGATGATGCATGAGCTGCCATCGAAATCGAACTTGTCTTTAGCCAGGGCCATGGACTTCAAGATTCTGTCCGCAATCTCTTCAGTGTGCACCCCTGCTACCCAGTAAAAGCTAGACGGGCCCATGTTCTCGATGTGCTCACATAGCTTGGAAAGGCACCTATCCAACATGGTTGAGCCGTTGGCAGCCGGAGCCATGAGCGCCTCCGGGCTATCGGCGGCAAGGGATATAGCAGGCTGAGCTAGATTATCGTTTTGTCTGTTCATGTATCATTTTGCCCGCATTCTCCGTGACCAAAAAGCGGCCCGAGAATTAGTCGCCAGCATCAGTTGAATAGGTGTGCTTTTTATCGCCACCCTATTGCTATTTAAACCTTTGTGCAGGCGTCAAAACTCAAACCAGACTTACGGCTAAGGCTACGTTCGATGTGCCGTAAGGCTACGAAACAGGACAATTCTGAAACGGACCTTCATGCGAATATGGGGAAATATACGGGCCGATGTTTACAGAAGAGAAGAAGTGTTTATATATTAAAAAGCAAATCCGGGGTCGCTTTGCTGTGGCGGCTCCAAAACCCCGGCATGTTGTAACCGGACGACTTGGGCTGGTGTAATTAGCTGGTCCCGGACTCCGGCAAGGCCTCTCCCCCTAGTATCCCTTCCTTAAGCATCTTCCTATGCCTGTTTCTCTGAAAACTACAAAGAAGAGGATTTCGGCACAGGAATTTTTATCGCAGGTACCATGAAGAAGCCAAACGCATAAAAGACCGTACCCTGATTTTCAAAATCTATTTTGTTGCGTCGTTTGTCCCATCGTAGGGCTGCACGGTGCCGGACTTCACCGCATAGCGGGTCATGGCTGATAAGTGATGCTGATCGATGTTCCCCACGTCTGCCGTCGTGAGAAAGCTCTGCTGGTACTGCGACGCCTGGTCCAGTACGTGCTCCCTGCGCTGGGTGTCTAGCTCGGAGAGAACGTCGTCCAGTAGGAGTATTGGCTCCTGACCGCGACGGGCTTTGAGGTAGCCAGCCTCAGCCAGCTTCATGGCCAGGACCACCGTGCGCGATTGCCCACGCGACGCGTATGCCTCAACGTCCATGCCGCCCAACAGCATGACGAGATCGTCCCGATGCGGCCCTGTGACCGTGACTCCCTGCGCCAACTCCCTGCGCCTTCTTTCCAGAAGAGAGGCCTGAATTGACTCGCCGATGGCCCTCTGGTCTGCGCAGTCGTTCAGGCTCACGTTGGGCTGATAGATGATCTGAAAAGGGTCGCCGTTGCCACTGAGGCCCTGCTGAATAGGCGCGGCCATCTCAGACAGCTCCTGTATGCAGAGGCGACGCTGGCCGATGATGTACTCCCCTTCGCTGACCAGTTGCTCGTCCCAAAAGGCTAGCTCGCCCTCATGCGACCGGCCCTCTCGAATGGCTTTCAGCAGGGAGTTTCTCTGTGTCAATACACGCTGGTAACGCTGAAGGGTTCGCAAGTACTGCTGGTCCAGCTGAGAGATGAGAATGTCCATGTAACGCCTTCTAATAGCAGGCGAGCCGTACACAAGCTCCAGATCGTCGGCGGTGAACATGACGGCGTTTAGCTGGCCAACCAGGTATGACGCGCGACGGGGAACGCCATTCACCCTTATATATTTCTGTACGGAGATTCCGCCGATAGACCCTAGGTTCTCGCTGCCATCTTCAAGGGGAATAGGCGTGCTGCTGAAGTCGATCTGCAGCCTCAAAGAGCTGTCGTCACGGTCTTCCTTGGGTTCTGCTACCCGGTCCACGATGGCCGATATGCGGGAGTAGGTCTCCTCGTCAACCGGCTGACGGCGCACTAACTCTCGGTCGGTAGATGCCCGGGCAGACTTGGCAACGGCCAGCATGTATATGGCCTCAAGCAGGTTGCTTTTGCCCTGTCCGTTGTCGCCCTGAAACAGCACCATACCCGGCTTCAAGTCGAGTTCTAGATGCTCGTAATTGCGGAAGTTCATCAGGCTGAGGTGGCTGATGTAAATGGGCGGGCCTCCATATGGTTCTGCCCCTGTATTGCCACGATTTTAGCATAGGTGTTACATTTACTCGGTCTATTCTATCCCGCGCCTCCTATCTCGGTGGCAAGGAGAACCTATTGTGGATCGCTAATTGAAAACCCCTGTATTGGCTTTGGCGGGCGGCGTTGGCGGGGCAAAGCTTGTTCTGGGCCTACGTGGTGTGCTGGAACCTGCCGAGCTTAGCGTCGTGGTAAACACAGGCGACGATGACGAGTTCCACGGCCTGCATGTCTCACCGGACGTGGATACGGTGATGTACACGCTGGCTGGAATTTCCAATGCCGAAATGGGATGGGGAATCGAAGGCGAAAGCTTTCGCACGCTGGAACGCCTGAGGCAATATGGCGCCGACGCCTGGTTCAACCTGGGCGACATGGACCTGGCAACTCACATTCGGCGCACCGATCTGCTGCGCCAGGGGCAGACTCTCTCGCAGGTGACGCAGTCCTTGTGCGAGAGCCTTGGCATTCGGCATCCCGTCTACCCTATGAGTGACGATAGCGTGCGCACCGTGCTGTCCACGGACATGGGCGACCTCGCCATGCAGACGTACTTCGTTAGACATCGCAGCGAGCCTGTCGTATCAGAAATCCGGTTCGACGGCGCTGAAGATGCAAAGCCCTCTCCTGGTTTCGCCGACGCTCTCAAAGAATCTGGATCCCTGGTATTCTGTCCATCCAATCCCTTCATTAGCGTGGCCCCTATACTGGCAGTGCCGGGCGTGCGGAAGGCCATAGAAGGCTTTCAAGGAAAGAGAGTAGCCGTAAGCCCTATCGTAGGCGGTCAGGCCATTAAGGGCCCCGCTGCCAAACTACTTCAGGAGTTGGGTCACCAGGTCTCTTGCGTAGGCGTGGCGCGGCAGTACGTCGGCCTGTGCGATGTGTTCGTAATCGACGAGCAGGACCGCCATTTGGCCAGCGAAGTAGAGCAACTAGGCTTACAGGTCGAGATAATGGATACCATTATGAACACCACTGACGATAAGGTACGTCTGGCGCGCCAAATCTGCGAGCTTGCCGAATGATTAAAGACCTCTATCAGGAGCATTCCAGAGTTGTGGCGGTCGTGCCGATGAAGCCTCTGCACCTGGCAAAGACCAGACTGGCTGACGAGTTGGACTCAAGCCAGAGAGGGGCACTGGCCATGGGCATGTTCGCCAAGGTCGTAACGGCGGCCCTGGAGTCGGAGTTGGTAGAGGTTTGGGTAATCGGAGGTGATTTTCCCGCCAGTGAGCGCAGCCGATATCCAGACGTGCGTTGGCTGGATGATCCAGGAATGGGCCTGAATGAGGCGCTCTCAGAGGCGATGAAGCTAGCGGACGCCGCCGGTTACGCTTGCCTTTATTTGCCCGCCGATCTTCCTTTTCTGCGATCCAGCGATATCGCGGCCATGCTGTCGGCGTCAGATGGCGGTTCTAAGTTGACTCTAGCTGCTGCACACCACGATGGCGGTACGAACGCCATGCTCGTGCCGGCTCAATCAGGCTTTCGTCCTCTCCTGGGGAACCATAGCTTTCGACGCCACGTGGCATCTGCACTAGCAAGAGGCATGCCATATGCTAAGTGCGTTAGCCCCGGTTTTGCACTGGACCTCGATACGCCTTCCGACCTGGTGCGATGCGAAGGGCTTGAGCCGGGATTTCTCGAAAGAATGACCAGTCGGCAGGAGTTTAGGCCAGTGCAATCAGCTGAATCCACGCTAGGACTCTCAGGAAATGACTAAGACTAAGCTCGGCGTCCTGTTGCCGACTCGGCGTCTAATAATGACCGGCGAAGAGCCTCAGAATATCGAAACCGTTCTCTCCATGGCAGAGCAGGTGGAGTCGGCCGGGCTGGACTCGGTCTGGGTAGGCGATAGCCTGACGGCCAAGCCAAGGCTGGAGCCTCTGACGACTCTTGCCGCCATCGCATCTCGGACCAGCAGAGTTCGCCTGGGCACGTCTGTGCTGCTGGCTGCGCTTCGTCACCCGGTCAACTTGGCCCATGTGCTGGGCAGCCTGGACCTCATTTCCAGTGGACGGCTCATCATTGGCGCGGGAGTTGGCGGCGCTTTTAACGACGATCAGCGTCAGGAGTGGCGCAACGCTGGCGTCGATCCAAGACGACGCGCCGGTCGATTCGAGGAGGTCGTGGACGTAGCGAAGCGACTGACCGCGGGCGAGGTTGTTACGCATAAAGGCTCTCATTTCGAGTTCGAGTCGCTCCGGGTGCAGCCCCACGCGTTGCGCGAGCGAGGAGTGCCCTTTCTCATGGCATGCCACTGGAACACCGGGCGCGAGGCCCAGTTCCGCCGGGCTGCGAAATTGGGCGACGGCATCATGTCTATCTCCGATTACCCCAAGGAGTACGCGAAGCTGGTGGAGGCCGTACAAGGCTACGCTCCCGATTACGGTAAGGACCCGTCTGCTCTGGAGCGTACCTTTTACATGACGGTCAACCTGCAGACCGATGAGGTCAAGGCCGACGCTGATGCCAACCAGTTCCTCAATCTCTACTACGGCATGAATTTTTGGGGAGACCGCTGGGGACCCTACGGCCATCCGGAGCGTACGATCGAGCGCATGCGTTGTTACGTTGAGGCTGGGGCCGAGACCGTCGTCGTGAGGTTCGCTGCTCTGGACCAGGAGCGGCAACTCGATACGTTCTTGAGCGAGGTCGCGCCCGCCTTCGCCTAGCGCCTGCGTCTAACGCGTTGCATTGTTACCAGGCCAACGGGAATCATGAATGCGGCTATATGTCCTAATGCCACGCCGCCAGCAGAAGCCGAGCAGGCACCGCCGCCTTGAGCGGTTTGAGGTCTCTGGCGTATGCAGAACAGTCGGAGTTGAGGGCACTGGTGCTACGGCTGTAGGCACCGGCTCTGAAGCGGGACTTTTTGCAGGGATGTCAGGTTCTGGCTCAAGATATTCAAAAAATTCCGATGTGCTTAGGATTACGTTTCCTGCCGCCACTCCACCGGCAACGAGCACCCGCCCGTCCGAAAGCGAGGTAGCTATGTGGAAGGTCCGAGCCACGGACATGATGTCCGTCATGACGACGCCCTCGTCGGGGGGATCGAAGATCTGCGCCAGACCAACCACAGCGTCGCCGGGGCCGATGCCTCCCGCGAGAAGCACTCGGCCATCGGGCAAGAGCGAGGATGAATGGGTCGCCCGGGGGATTGTTTTCTGACTTATTATCCGTGATTGCTTGTTGTCCACGCTAAGCAGCTCTATCTCCCCCACTGCCTTCTCGCCGACGGTTTCTATGCTGAGGGCTGTTCCTCCTGCAATCATAAGGAGGCCGCCGTCCAGCAGCGTTGTGGTGTGATTAGCTCGATGCACAGCCAGCTGGCCGATTTCAACAAAGTCGCCTGAACGTGGGTCGAACAACTCTACGGAGCCGACAGCGCCTATTGCTCCGAAACCACCGACTATGGTCACACGACCGTCTGCTAACAGCGTGGCGGTGTGGTGGCTGCGCGACACGTTCATGCTGCCAGCCGCCGCAAACTCTCTTGAGACAGGATCGTAGACCTCGGCTGATACAATGCTGACTAACTTGTCGCCCAGTCCTC
>CAUZQF010000025.1:0-15518 GCA_963581905.1 Dehalococcoidia bacterium | reverse complement strand
ATTTACGACGGCAGGCTCGACGAGGTGCGACGCCCCTTCCCAGCCCTGACAACTGACCTGATTCGTCCCGACAGCTACTATGGGGTCAGCAAGGCATTTGGCGAGGCACTGGGCAGCTATTATCACGGTGCCCATGGTCTATCTGTGATCTGCCTGCGCATCGGGTGGGTAATGACACCAGACGACCCCAAGTTCTCTCCGCCATCCCTATCGTTATGGCTCAGTCACAGGGACGCGGCTCAGCTGATGCAAAAGAGCATCGACGCCCCTACGTCTGTTGGCTTCACCATTGTTAACGGCGAGTCCGACAACAGCCTTGGCATCTGGGACATCGAGACTACGCGACAGGTGCTCGGCTACACCCCTCAAGACGGCGCAAGGGAGGATTGGACACCTCAAAAAGACCGCCCCAGCTTTGTATAAAGCCCCGTAGCAGCCCGTTCCAGCCTCCGCTTACTCCCCGGCCGTCAGCCTGCTTAGAATGCGTTGGTGGCTAATTATCGCACATAATATTTTTACTTAATTAAAATTAATTTAATATTTGGCATAACTATATAATTAAGCAATTTGGATTTTTCTAAGACTAATACAAAAATATAGCAAAACATTTAGATAATTCTTCTAATATCTGGACCACCTGTCTTGATTGAGGCCATCGTTTCATATTCATATCAGAGGGAAGCATGGCTGCAGCCGTTGGCCATTACCTGGCCTTTACGTGGCTTGGGCTTGCGTGGATCATCCGCGGGCTGGTTTGCGGTGGCGATACTGGTGACTCTGGTGATTAGCCAGCCGAAGCGGCCATCACCATCAAGGCCAACGTGACGAATATTAGTCTGTGAAGGCCCAGAGGCTGACGCTCATGTCGCGGGAGCCCGTTATTAGGGTCTTACCGTCTTCCGTAATTCCCAGGCTTTTTACACCGCTGGTATGCACGTCCAATATCTGGATAAGAGATCCATCGCTAACTCGCCAGACCCCCATAGTGCTGTCATCCGATGCTGGAATGAACTTGGTGCTGTCTGGCGTGAAGATCAAGTCGTTGATCCGAGCCTCGTGACCAACAATCACGAGCACAACCGAACCATCCAACGCGTTCCACAAGCGGATTTCGTTATCGCTACCTGTGGCCAGAAGCAGGCCATCATCTGAGAAGGCGACCGTGTTTACTGAGGACAGGTGTCCCTTGAACTCCCGCACCAGGGTTCCATCGATTACGTCCCACTGCTTAACACCCCGGTCGCTGGAGACTGTGGCAATCGTTGCGCCATCGGGGGAAAATGCCAGATCGTTAACAGAGACTTGCTGTGCTCTCTGATTTTCAGAAGACGCTCTCCAGTTTCCACAGACCATAATGATGCGCTCTCGTCTTTAGAGGCTGTCGCAATCAGCGTACTGTCTGGGGAAAATATTATCGCGTTTACGGAATCGCCGTACCCATTCAGACTGCGGTCAATTTCCCACTGCGGCAAAATAATCCATGAGATTCCGATCTCGTCGTCCGAAGCCGTGACTAGACGAAGCCCATCTGAAGAAAATTCGACATCGTTGATCGCGCTAGAATGGTCCCTCAGCCGGTCTATGGAAGTCGCCAATTCCACATCCATTATTTCTACTCTGTTGTTGCTTAGCCCTGCAGCGAATATTTTTCCGTCTGGAGATATATCAACTGCGATTACCTGCTGTCCCAACTGATATGTTTTGACCAGCTCGACGGTGCTAGGGCTGGCCGTCGCAGTGAGAACGGACGTAGGCGTAGATTCGGGCGTAGCAGTGCTGGTAGGCGATGGCTGGACGGAAATTGCCGTCGGGCTAGGAACGCTCACAGCCTCTGGAGTAGGCGTCCAAATCGGCGTAGGAGACGGCACCACGTTGGGAGTAGCGGTAGGCAATGTCGTCCCTGCTGCTGGCAAATCTGGCGTCTCTGGCGATAAGGTCGCGGTGGCTAGCGGCAACCAAAAATTCGGGACCTTGTTTGTCGTTATGTTGCTAGTTGGTGTGTTGCTATGAGGAAGGCCGCTAAACACTGGCGCAACATCAGGGTCAGATGACTGGCTAGAAGGATTCAAGAAAGCTTCGACTTCTTCTCGGGAATAGCCTTCATAAGACTTAACAGCCTGTTTCGAGGATGCAGAGGGGCCCGCATACACCTCATCATCGGCCCCGGCCCGACGGCGGGTATTCCACATGCTGCCAAAATGATGACCAGCAAAGTGGCTCCCCAAGCCAAATAGGTCCCTGCTTTGCGCTTGAAGGCCGTAGTTAAAATCAATGCTTTCTTCGCCCCTACCTTGCAATACACCGCACTTCTGCCCTTAAAAGGTAAACACCACGTCTATTGCGATAAACGGCATAGGCCAGTTCTGGGACTAATGTCCAGCAGCGCTGCATTAGCTAGGGCAGGCTGGACGTGCCTATATTCCCACTACCTTCGAACAGAAATATGCGAAGGCCATTGGATTTCAACACCTGACGACTCTCGGCCGCAGTCGCACGGGACACGACACTGGGGCAAATTTACGTATTCTGTCTGATCGCAAATAGGTGCTAGCACCGTAACACTCCCGTAATTCAGAAGGTGCCAAAAAAGGACGCCGCATTAGCGACGTCCCTTTTTTTTCGGCTGCTAGCGATAAGAGGCGCTCTGCCCTCCGTCCACAAGGAGCGTGGCACCGGTAACGAAGGCCGATTCATCCGAGGCGAAATACAGAGCTGCGTACGCCACATCCATAGGGTGACCCATTCTTTTCAATGGCTGAGTCTTGCTTCTCCGCTCATTGAGTGCTGGATCGTCGAGTTCGTCCCAGTTAATCCTGGACATCTCCGTTGCAATTGCGCCGGGCTCGATGCAATTGGCCCTGATGTTGTCTTCTGCATACACCACGGCGCACTTCAACGTGAGCGCCGTCAGACCGCCCTTCGAAGCGTGATAAGAGGATGCCGAATTATTGTCGGCCTGGCTATCCAGCACAGACGAGTTGTTTACAATGGAACCACCGCCTGCTTTGCGCATCTCCGGCACCGCGTGCTTGATGCAGAAGTACGCTCCGCGAAGATTAACGCCCATAATCTCGTCCCAGATATCGGTTGTCTCTTCAGCTGGCCCTCCCTGGATATGCTGATTAATGCCCGCATTGTTGAAGAGAACATCTAGCTTGCCATATTTGTCTACAGCCGCCTGCACTGCCCGCTTGACGTCGTCCTCAATCGAAATGTCGGCCTGAACAAAGATAACGTCGCCTCCGCTAGCCGTGATGATACCGGCGACCTGGTCACCCTGAGCCTGACGCCTTCCTACCATCACAACCTTGGCTCTCTCAGCCGCGAAAAGCTCTGCCGCCGCACGACCCATTCCAGATGCCGCGCCCGTAATCAATGCCACTTTGTTTTCGAGTCTCAAATTAATCTCCAGGTTTTTTTATTTGGCCTACCTAATGGTGAGACGACAAATTAATACAGGAAATACCGTTTGGCAACAACCTCGTGCCCCCTGATTGAACCCACGGAGTTGAATTACACCCACAACCCTCTTTAAAGGCCAGTATTCCGCGACTGACGTTCGACAATGCACCCACCGCATTCAAGGCTAACAAATGGCCCCAGCGAGTGCAGATCACACCCCCGGGGCCGTGACGCCAGCCTGTGGTGAAACCGACTAACGCAATAGGATTATATCGCATTTGCCTGTTTGCCTGATGGCTGCGGGCATTTTGTATTTTAGGGAGGTGGCCAATGCAATGGGCATCACACTGGTATAGCTAAGTATGATGGTAAATAGAAAGCGGCCTCAGAGAGGTGATTTGTATGAAGAACGTTGGGGTTTTGTTAACAGTGTTAACATTGAATAGTCCGGCATGAGTGGCTCTAGTGGCCACTTACATATGCGTTCCCATGCCATGAACGCCGGATTAGACTTGGCGGGAGCGAGAGGGAGTCGAACCCACCGTCCGAACCGCAGGGCCCGGACCATCGGAGTTGAAGTCCGTGGAACCCACCGGAGCACATTCGCCCCCGCATTGGTCTGCCTTACAACGTGCCTGCTCTAAGTAACCAGGCTCGCTGCTGACAACAAACGGGGCGCTCTCTCGAACGCCGCGGATAATTATAAGCTATTATGGTTATAAAGCAAGCGCCAGACTGCACGCTCAGGGCCTGCCCAGTAGACCGGTTTGCCTGTTAGGTAGTAGCCTCTTCCAGGCTCGCCTGCAGTACCGACTTTGATACGGCACCCACAATCTACTTCACCGGATCGCCGCCCTTGAATATGAGCAGCGTGGGTATGCCCCTGATGCCGTACTCCACGGCGGTCTTGGGGCTAAAGTCTATATTTACTTTGGCAAACTTTACCCTGCCATCGTACTCGTGGGCTAGCTCCTCCACTACCGGTGCGATCATCTTACATGGTCCACACCACTCGGCCCAAAAATCAACCAGTACAGGCTGGTCGGACTCTAAAACCTCTTGCCTAAAACTATCGTCGCTAATATCTACGGGGTGTCCCATGTGAACTCATTCCTCTCTGAATTTTCAGATAACTCATTACGGAAATTTGATTCCGCTTATGAATTTAGATGCATACAGTTCACCAGAGATTCCAGATGGTCAGCTGAGAGAAGAATAAGAGTGTTTACTACTTCACACTGGCGATTAGACGGCGCAGCGCCACTAGGTTACGTGAGTATCCGAGGTGGGAAAGTAGGGGAATTCTTCAGGCTATAAAGCGTATCCTAAAGCCGTTTTCTAGTGTAGTCCACGTAGTCCGCGACTATATTGTCAACTTCGTCCCAGAAGAAGCTTCCTAATATGAGGCCCTTGGGTACGTCGAACACGAGGTGGCCCTGCACCTGGGTGTTTCTGTCCAAAACAGTCTCACCCCAAAGGAACGGCACAAACAGGCTATCGTCTGGACTAGCTTCATCGGAAGGCTTTGATCCAGCGAAGGGGTCTATCGCTTCAATCCGATCGCCTCTGCGGTCGCCTAGTTTCGCTGCGTCACCATCAATGATAATAGAGGTCACCAGCGCCGTCCTATTCACGACAACAAGTTCAATTACGGCTAGTTGACGATTGGATGCACGAGGTCGGATTATGCGGTGCCCACCGTGAGTGTCGACAAAGGTTACTTTTTCAACGATCTGAGGTTGGCCTGCGTGAAGCTCCAAGCTCCGTCCAACCACGACTACCTGATCAGACTTATCGCCACAGCCGACCAGCAGCAAAAATGCCACCAGCAAAAAAATGATCGGAGAGACTCTTCTCAAAGGCATGCTGGTTAATTGCCGTGCCGATTCGTTAGCCAATGTACGAGTTGGGGTAGTTCCCATTCTGTTGATTCTGACCGTCCACATTAATTTACAGCGCAGTTAACGATGGCATGGCGCGCAGCCTCGAAACCAGACCAGGAAGCACAGAGAGAAGGTATTCGATATCCTCGTCATCTGTCTCCCGACCCAAGGTAATACGAAGGCTACCCTGAGCCAGATCTGCCTGACGACCTATTGCCAAAAGAACGTGAGATGGCTCCAGTGACGCCGATGAACATGCGCTACCGCTGGACGCGTAAATACCTGCAAAATCCAGCCCTAAGAGTATAGGCTCTCCCTCAACGTTTTCGAAAGACATATTGACGTTATTTGGGAGCCTTTGAGTAGGGTGACCGTTCAAGTGAACCTTCGGTACCTGCTCCATGATGCTCTCAATGACCTTATCGCGAAGGCGAGTACATCGCTCCGACACCTCTACCCGTTCCTCGCTCGCCAGCCTGAAAGCCTCGGCCAGGCCAACAATACCAGGTACGTTCTCAGTTCCGGACCTCCGCTGCCTCTCTTGCCCTCCACCCATGTTTTGCGGCTCGAAAGGAGTGCCCCTCTTGATATAGAGGAGGCCAACCCCTTTAGGACCGTAGAACTTGTGGGCCGATAAGCTCATCAGGTCCACGCCGAGAGCCTTCACATCGAGATCTAGGTATCCAGCACCTTGCACAGCATCCGTATGCACCATGATGGTCTGCTTACGGCTTTGGGCCTCTTCTTTGGCGACTCGGGCGATCTCTGCAATCGGCTCAATAGTGCCAATCTCGTTATTGGCCAGTATGACGCTAACCAGTATGGTTTTTTCTGTTATGGCCTGCCTCACGGCTTCGGGGTCAACCAGGCCGTACTGGTCTACAGGAAGGTACGTTACATCAAAGCCAAACTGCTCTAACTGATGGCAGGTGTGCAACACCGCGTGGTGCTCGATGCTGGAGGTAATTATGTGATTGCCCAGGTGCTTCAGAGCAAAGGCCACGCCTTTGAGCGCAGCGTTATCGGACTCCGTGCCACCGCTGGTGAATACGATCTCACTCATGCGGGCATTCAAAATGCGAGCTACCGTCTCCCGGGCGTCGTCCGCAGCCTTACGAGCATCTTGAGCAAGACTGTAAATGCTGGAAGGGTTGCCGTAGCTCTCCGAGAAATACGGAATCATCGCATCCAGCACCTCTTCACGAACGGCAGTGGTGGCGGAATGGTCAAGGTATATAAGTTTGTCGGGTCCAGTCATGACTAGTCTCCCAGGGGCAGTTGCTACTCATTTTATCATGGCAGCCAACAGTCAACCAAGTGGTGAGGAAAAAGGGCGGGCCTGTCTGTATATCTTTTGCTCTGGAACCGGAACTTAGGTATGGCCAACCCACTTGCTCAGCGACTCACTTGGAGGTGGCATATCCAATCAGCTTGTAGGCTAGCTTTGCGGCTGCGTAGGCTCCCGCGATCGGCCCAAGGGAGGGGCTCAGCTCCACAAGATCAAAGCCCACTATGTTGTGTCGCTGGCTCACCGCTCTCAGAAGGCCTATGACCTCGGCCCAACGCATGCCGCCGGGCTCAGGCGTGCCAACGGCCGCTATCTCAGATGGGTCGAATACATCCAGATCGATGCTGATGTACACATTGGAAGACAGGTGTTCAGATACCTGGTTGGCCAAGTTCTCCATATTAGGCGTCGCCCCAGACCAGAGGAAGACGGGAATGTCCTCTTTCTCTATGAAGGCGATCTCCTCTTCGCAGGCGCTGCGAACTCCCACCTGCACCAGAGGAGCGACTTCTCCGACCCGCCTTGCCACTGAGGCATGCCCCCACTTGCTCCCCATATAGGAGTCTCGCATGTCGGCATGGGCATCCAAATAGAGAACGGAAAGATCGAAATGCAGGTCAGCCATGGCCTGCACGGCGCCAACGGTGATGGTGTGCTCGCCACCGAGCATAACAACCAGCTTCCGCCGAGATGCCGCCGAGTGTACCGCCGTTCGCACTCGCGAAATCATGCCCTCTGGTCCACTGACGTCCGGATCCAGTGCGGGAGTTGTGTGAATACCCACAGTGGAGATATCTCTCATCAGTTCGAGGTCCAAGTCTTCCAGCTGCCTGGACGCCTCTATAATCGCGTTGGGGCCGTCCCTGGCGCCACTTTTATAGGATGTCGTGCTGTCGTAAGGGACTGGGATTACGTACACATGGGCGGTCTCTGGGTCTGACTGCTGGGGAGAGGTATCTAGAAAAGTGTTCCATTGAAGAGGAACGTCGCCCAGCCAATCGTAGGTTTTGTCAGGCATATCTCCCCCGTCTATATTCTAGCTAGGCCGTCGGGGTATTTTGGGCCAGCCCTACCCTTTCGCGGACCATACCGTTATAGGCCTCGCGAGGCTGCGTAAATTCCAGGCCCCTGTCGAGGGTCCATACCTTGGCTTCAGGAAGGGAGAAGGTACGCTTCACATCCTCTAGGGAAGACGTAGCGTCGAACTCTTTGCAGGAGAATATGTCTATGTTGAGGTAGCCTTTATCTGGAAAGGTGTGCACGCTGATATGGCTCTCAGCTATGAGAACGAACCCGGACACTCCCCAGTCTTCCGGAGTCTTGCCGTGGTAGGTATAGACCTGAGGAGGGACAATCTTAGTCATACCGATAGTGACGGGATATTCATCCAAAAATCGGTAAATGAGGTCCTCGTCTTTTAGCTTGAGAGGGTCTGCTCCATAGCCGTCTACAACTAGGTGCACTAGGGTAATCCTTCCACCGTTCAACCTGTATTCAGGTTAGATTATCACCCCGAGGGGGAATCGCACAACATAATGTTGATACGCTCTGCCCAGATAGTATAGAATTCCAGAGCCAACGCCTTGGCACAGCCTTGGAGATTGGTTGAAGTATTGGAATGCGGCTTAGAAATAAACAAATCCTAAGCTCCGCCAGGAACGTATAAAGGGCTGAATCAAAGAATCGTTCCTGACGAGCATTTTGGAATAACAATGATTGAAATTGAGCACGTAAGTAAATACTACGGTGACTTCCCCGCAGTCACAGATATCTCCTTCAGTGTAAAAAAGGGAGAGATTCTGGGATTTCTCGGCCCGAACGGCGCCGGCAAGTCCACAACAATGAAAATGCTAACCGGGTTCCTGCCGCCATCCAGCGGCACGGTGCGCATTGCAGGCTCTGACATCGTTTCCGATTCGCTTGAGGCTCGGAGACATATAGGATACCTGCCAGAGACGGTGCCGCTGTACACAGACATGGACGTTACGGACTACCTAAAGTTCATGGGTCGCATACGCGGAATGTCATCAAATCATGTGAACCAGCGAACCAACGAAGTTATAGACCTCGTAAACCTGGGAGAGTACCGCAAGACCCACATTGGAAAGCTGTCCAAGGGTTACAAGCAGAGAGTAGGAATAGCCCAGGCCATTCTGCACGAGCCTGATGTTCTGATACTGGACGAGCCAACCATAGGGATTGATCCGATCCAGGTTGTAGAGACCAGACGCCTGATTAAGGACCTGGGCGGAGAACACACCGTCGTGATAAGTTCACACATATTGCCTGAAGTCAGCATGATCTGCGAGCGAGTCATCATTATCAATGATGGCCAGATCGTGGCGGAGGATACGCCCGAAATGCTGGCCACCCGGCTAAAGGGAATTGAGCGCATTGAGCTCGATGTCAAAGGACCTTCAAAAGACATCGCTGACACTATTGAGGCTATCGAAGGTGTGACTGCTCTGGAGCACCAGTACGTCCAGAACGGTGGGCACACCACGTACCTCATAACTTCAAACGCTGAAATTGAATTACGCTCCAAACTGGCCTCCGCAATAATCGGAGGTGGTTGGGAGCTGTTACGTTTGCAATCAATCGGCATGAGCCTTGAGGATATCTTCCTTCAGGTCACAACTGACGAATACATACCCGACGATACAGCGGTAGTCGTAGTCGTAGAGGAGGCACAGCAGGGTTGACTAACACTTTCATAATAGCTTGGAAGGAAACCCGTTCCTACTTTTCATCCCCAACAGCTTACGTAGTCGGGGCCATGTTCTTGATTCTCACCGGGGTTTTCTTTGTCTTCGATATGACCCGACCGTTCGCTGAAGCCAGCGTACGTGGATATATTAACTGGGCGACGCTCTTCATCGTCTTCCTGGCCCCTCTGCTCACAATGCGCCTGCTGGCCGAGGAGCAGAAATTAGGCACACTGGAACTGCTACTAACATCCCCCGTTCGAGATTGGGAAGTCGTAATAGGTAAGTATCTGGCTAGTCTGGCCACCCTGGCCACCACTCTGGCCTTTACCCTCTTTTACGTCGCGCTACTCTTCTACTTTGGCAATCCGGATGTGGGACCTCTATTCAGTGCATATCTCGGGCTTTACCTTTACGCAGCGGCAGCACTGGCGATTGGCATCATGGCCTCTTCGCTGTCCGGCAATCAAATTGTGGCCGCTGTCGTAGGTATCGGCATTCTACTGATGCTGACCAACATCGACAGAATTGGCGCGCTGCTTCAAGGTGTGAGCGCAGATGTCATTTCCGGAATTTCCATGAACGCACACTTCGAGGATTTCTCTAGAGGCGTTCTCGACAGCAGTCACGTTGTCTACTTCCTCAGCCTGATTGCCGTATTCCTGTTTATCACTGTACGATCCCTAGAAACGCGCAGGTGGCGATAGTATGGTAGATCAAAATCAGGGCGGAGAGAGCATACAAGAATTTCTGCTCAGCTCCATAAAATCTACTGGCTTCTGGAGCGCGGTAGTAGGCGTTGTAGGCGTTCTCGCGCTGGTAATAGGCGGAGTGCTATACCTAACGCTCCAAGAGACCCGTGACTTCTCCATAACCGTAATCATCATTGCTCTGGTTCTTCTTTTCTTGGCGCTGGTTCTATCACCGCGAGCCGTAGCAATATTCCTAGGCGGGAGACAAGGTCGATTCGGGGGCAACGTCGTTGTCATGACGATAGCCTTCTTCGTAATTGTCATTCTCATAAACTTCCTGCTTTTCCGCAGCCCAACACGGATAGACGTAACGGCTACAAGAGTCTTCACTCTATCGGACCAGACCCACAAGATTCTCGATAACCTGGATGGCGAAGTAAGAGCAAACGCATTCTTTATTCCCACCGCGGCTAATTCCGCCACCACAAGACAGCAGGTCGAGGACTTGCTAAACGAGTTTGAGAGAGGAAGCGGCAATTTCAGTTACCGCTTCCTCGACCCTGAATTAGAACGAAGCGTGGCGCAACAGTACGGTGTAACCAACTATCCTGTAATCGTGTTCGAAGACGTAAGCGAGGGCACGCAGCAGGCCACTCAGTCATTCACCGAGCAAGACTTCGTGACTGGAATCCTTATCGCCACTGGCGAACAGCAGAAGGTCGTCTACTACCTCACGGGCCACGGAGAGGCCGGCCCGACGAGAGACGTCCTCAACCCTTCCATCATCGGTGACCCAGACAACGGCTTCGACTTCGCACTGGAAGGCCTACAGAGGGACAACTATGACGTTCGGCCTCTGAGTCTAAAAGAGACGACTAGAGTACCCGATGACGCTGCGGTGTTGTTAATCGCGGGGCCACAGAGAGACATCGATGCCGAAGAGGGCGAAGCGATAATACAGTACATTCGAAATGGTGGGCGCATCGTTGGGCTGTTTGATCCCAGCGAGCCCGGTACACTGGATTCTTTCGTTGGCTTATTCTCCATTTGGGGAGTGCTAATAGGCAATTTGAGTGTGGCCGACGCTGTGAGCAACGTCGCGGGACAGGAATTAACACCGCTGCTTCAGAAGGCCAACGCCCAGTACTTTACTAGCACCAACCCCCTCACGGAAGGCATCCCTATAACAGACCAGATCGATATCACATTCTTTCCGGAAGCAACTTCATTAGAACCAATACTCCCACCTCAGGAGCTGCCCCCGTACGTAAAGCTGGCCCCATTGGGAGTAACAACTCCTGCCAGTTGGCTGGAGTCTAACCCGGACGATGTAAATTATGACAGCCAGGTGGACAGGCCCGGCCCTTTCACACTGGTCACCTTGATCGAGGCATCTGGCACTGTTAACGAACAGGAACGGCATGAACCAGCGAAGATCATTCTGTTCGGTGACTCCGACTTCGCAAAGAACAAGTTCTTCTTCAGCAGCAGCGATAACGGCGACCTATTCCTAAACTCGGTTAATTGGCTTGCCGAGGATTTTGAACTTATCGCAATACGACCGAAGCTATTCCCCTATAGAGAACTCGTTGTAACGAGCCGGGGAAGGGACTTCATCAAATGGTCTAGCTGGGTTGTACCGCCAACTGTGATGCTAATTCTGGGCGCAGTCGTGTGGTGGCGAAGACGGTAGGAGGCGGTAGGGCGGCATGAACTTAAAAATCACCGGCGCGTTGATAGTGATCGCAATTATTATCAGTGCAGTCGTATATATCAATCCGTTCAAAGATGTAGTGGAGCCAACTGTCCAGTCTCCCTGGTTCTATCAGATCGCTGAAGACGATATCGAGACTATCAAGGTCAACTACAGAGGAACCACGGTCAGCTTTTACAAGACTAGTAAGAACACGTGGGCGTTCGATGACCCAGAGGGCATTCCTCCCTACTTCAGACGCTGGGGCGGCATACCTCTTCTCCTTAGCGGGCCAGGAACCAAACGCGACCTCACGTCAGCCAGGCCATTGATCGATGACCCAACCCAATACGGCCTGGACGATCCCGACACCATCGTCGATGTTGGACTGACCTCGAACCGTTCCATCCAGTTCAGACTGGGAGATCTAACGACGGACGGGCAGCATAACTATAGCCAAGTCATCGGATTCCCTGACCTGTTCCTAATTACCTCCACCTGGGTAGACGTAATTAGTCGGATCGCCTACGACCCACCTATACCAATGTGGTTTGTAGAACGGCATCCCAACACAATCTCAGAGTTGAATATTCACTACGGTGACCCTGCGCTGAAAGGGACCCACAGGATCTCCTTTGTGCAAAACCAGGGACAACCGGGATGGCAGGTACAGGACTTCGACACGGATCCTTCTATGCGGCCAATAGATGAGGATCGCTGGAACGAATTCTCCTCCAGGGTGTCGAGGGCGGACCATATTTCTGTTGCCGTGCCACGGGTTGCAGATAGAGATTACACCCCTTGGGGTATCACGGAAAACTCTACCGCAATCGAAATCAGGTTCCTTGGCACGACGGATAATGGTACGACTTTCACCGACGGCGTCCTTCTATTGCTAGGCGACAAGACCGAGGACGAGCAGTTCTACTACGCCAAAAATCAGACGACTTACTCGATTCAACCGGTGCTACGGCTAAACGCTGACTGGGTAGACACGGTCCTGGAATTTGGAAAAGATATCCCCTACGGCGATTAGGCTGCATTAGATGACAAGAGTTTATTGAAATGGCCGCACTGCTATTGTGCGGCCATTTCGTTTCCCCACCCTACCCGTGCCACTTATACTGGCCAAGCGCACCTCTACACTCTATTAAGGGATTTAAATGAACGCTGAAATTATCTCAATCGGTACAGAGCTCCTCATGGGCGAACTAGTGGACACCAACTCATCATTCCTGGCGTCGGAGTTGGCCAAGCTTGGGGTCGAGGTCAGATGGGTCACAAAGGTTAGCGATGATCCAACCTTGCTGCGTGAAGCCATCGAGAGAGCCTGGAAACGCTCAGACCTAACGCTTACATCCGGCGGACTTGGGCCGACCTCTGACGACCTGACCCGGGAGAGCATTGCCGCCGCCTTTGGCGAGGAGATGACAGTTCAGGAGGACCTGCTGGAGCACCTCAAAGGTCTGTTCGCCAACCGAGGCTTCCCAATGCCCGAGACGAATATCAAGCAGGCTACGCTGATTCCGTCAGCCGTCACGGTGCCTAACGATCACGGTACGGCCCCCGGCTGGTGGGCTGAAAAGGACGGCCACGTGATTGTCGCCATGCCTGGTCCGCCACGGGAAATACTGCCTATGTGGACGAACACTCTCGCGCCAAAGATCAAAGCCCGAAATCCAGATGTCTCCATAGTCACCCGCAACCTGAAGACCTTCGGCATCTCCGAGGGCGGCCTGGACGAGATGCTATCAACTCTCTTTCAGAGCGAGAATCCATACCTTGGCATTTATTCGAAACAGGACGGCATACACCTGCGGGCCATCGCCACGGCTTCCACCGACGAAGAGGCATGGGCGCTCATCCGACCTGTGGAAAGCGAGATTCGCAGAGTAGTTGGCGAAGACGCGATTTGGGGAATGGACGACGATACCCCAGAAAGCCTGACGTCGGCCCTGCTTCAAAAGAAAGGCCTGACCCTGGGCATAATGGAGTGCTTCACAGGGGGTCTTCTGGCCTCCAACCTGGCGGAATCTGAAGGCAGTCGCACCTTCCTCAAGGGCAGCGTGGTTATTCATGACGCTACCCTCTTAGAAGCACATGGCGTTGACTCGGAAATAATCGCACGCCACGGCACCACCAATCCTCACATAGCGGAGGACATGGCCAGGGCTGCTCGTAAGCTGTTCAACGCCGACGTGGGTCTGGCAATCACAGGTCTGTCAGCAGATGCCACTGACGTCAGCGGTCCTCTGGGCACGTCGCATATTGGCTTTGCAGCGGGCGACAAGGTGTCTTCTACGTCAGGCCATTACCCCACAAGCAGGCTCAGGCTGCGCAGCCGCGCTTCAACCCACGCCTTACTTGGCCTAATCCGCTTCCTTGATTCTGAACTTTGAATTGCCGGCGGGACAAAGCGACGGACGCAGAGCGATGCGAAGGCGATTTCAAATAGGCCGATCATCGGCTTTTGGACTGGCGGTAGGTGGAAAATAGCCGTATTGCCATACAAAAAATTGCTAATTGGGCCGTCCCATATTGACGTCATAGTAAAAAGAACCAGGTGGATTTAGAAGTAGGCCAAAAGGCCCAACGAGAGATGTCAGTCACGGTGGCAATGGTGAAGTCCTACGCCGAGATCACCGGGGACTACAATCCACTGCACTTCGACGAGGAATTCACATCCAAGACTCGATTTGATGGTCTGATCTGTCAGGGCGGCATCACCACAGGCCTGCTGCATGCACTGGTTGCCATGGACATGCCTGGGCCGGGAACAGTCTTCCTCAATCAGAGCTGGAGTTTCCCCAAGCCTGTGTACATCGGCGACACCATCACCGCTGAGGCAACAGTGACCTCCGCCAACAACCGGCGCAGCATAGCCAAGCTAGACATTAGCATCAAGAACCAGTCCGGCGACGAGGTCCTGAAAGACGAAGCCACCATCTTCCAGGCATAGCTCAGACCGGACAACTTTGTTGTTGCTGAAATAGATCTGACAAAAAAGGGAGCCGCCTATTGGCGGCTCCCTTTTTCTACTAACTCAATCTCAAGCCCAGAAGGCCGAAACTACATCGTGAGTTTCTTGTACAGGTACAGCAGCCTGGACGGCAGTTCGTAGATATCTTCCAGGACCTCGTAGCCCATATCGTCACACATGTTCTTGAGGTAGTCGTGGCCATTCTTGTCCACGGTCAGCGCGAAGGATTGAATACCCTTAGCCTTGGCCTCGTCCAACGCCTTCTTGGTATCGTGGACGGCGTACTCTTTCTCCACGCCCTCACGACTGTAACCTCGGTCCTGAGGCCTACCGTCGCTAATAAGGAACAGCAGTTTCGTCCGTGCGTCCTGCTGATCCAGCTTGTATGTTGTGTGTCGAATTGCTGGCCCCATGCGCGTTGCATGAAGAGGCGCAACCCTGTCGATACGCTTCTTAACTCGCTCGGTGAAGTTCTCGTTCAAGTCCTTGATCGTGTAGAACTCGACATTTTCCCTGCCGTAGCCGCTGAAGCCGTAGATACCGTACAGGTCGCCGACGGCCTCCAGCGCGTTGATGAGCAGGACAATTGCCTCTTTCTCCACATCGATGATGCGCTTGTAGGAGCGGCGCATGGCCTCCCCCCTGCGAGTCCGTAACCATACCATGTACTCGACCGGATCGTCGGGAGCGTCCCAGTCGTCCGGGGACTTCTTGGCGTCGTCGATGGCCTCTGCCGTCGACGCGCTGGTGTCAAGTAGGAAGGCCACTGCCACATCGCGTTGGACCTTGTTGCGCCTAAAGTAGAACTTCTCGCTGGGACTGGCTCCGGTTTTCATGTCCACCATGGCCTCGATCAGATCGTCGATATCGATCTC
>CAUZQF010000024.1:0-15809 GCA_963581905.1 Dehalococcoidia bacterium | reverse complement strand
CGTAAAATAGGGCAGCTTCCCCGACAAGGCGATCAGCCCCATGGCGAGGAACGGCGCCAACAAGACGGCGATAACCGTCAGCGCCACACCCTCTAGCGCATAAATCTTTACCAGGTAAAGGGTAGTGATGCCTCGGCTACGAAGCAGTGCCACATCATTTTCTCGGCTCTGCACGAGGTATGAGATCATCATGGCCATGAAATACAGAACTGTGATAACCATGATAGACATCAGCAAAAGCAGAGGTATCGCGGAGAAGAAGCTTCGCCTTTCGTAGCGAGTGAGCAACGACGAAATGCCGGTGAAAAGAGCCGAGCCTTGCAGGTCCTTGGCCAACGCAGTCTGCATGCCTTCTATGCGGCTGGCCAACTCCTCGGGCGGGACAATCTTTAGCAACTCTTTGTCCACCGAAATGAACCACGTAGAAGAGATGAGCATACCAGGGAAGGCAACTCCAATGCCGTTAAGTAGGGCATCTTCCGTCAAGAAGGCTACCAGCGGCGGCTCCTCTGGGTCTACTATCACACCAATGTCGGGAGCCTCGTCCAGTGGACCGGGGTCGAGAAATACGCGAGCGTTCTGCTGCCAAAATCCCTCGTCCTCGTCCACCGGACTCATGATGCCCACGATGCTCATGGTGACCACCGTAGCGTTTCCCAGAGATGGGGTTAGCTGCAGCTGGTCGCCTACGGACACGCTGAAGAGTTCGGATGACGCCGTACTGAGAACGGCCTCAACGATGGGACCTCGTTCTCCTGCCACTACCAGTCCGGTAGACATTCGCCCCTCTTCGAACAAGACGTGATTTTCCACATTCGAGAGGTATTGGAAATATCCCCTGGTGACCAGTTCGGACATCCCTCCGGATAGTGGATTTCTGGGCGTGCCTACCAGCAACACTGAGGTCTTGATGTAGCGCTCTCGATCTGTATAGAAGTTCGAGATATGCTCCGCAATTGCGCCGTCAATATGTGCGTCGGCTGCATGAAGGTTGCTCTTTACTAGCGGCACATTAGGGGCAATCGCCATCATATTAACGAAGCTCTGGGTAGAGCGGTCTATGGCTGTGTTCAGGGTGAGACGACCGAGGGAGTTCAGGTAGGCGGGCGCGCCTGCGACGAGAGTGGACGCAATAAGTATGCCCGAGAAGATGCTTAGGAGAAGCTTCCAGTCATCGGCCAGTCGCCGCAGGACAAACTTGAAGATTGAAAATGACCGCATGTTTTATGAGGAGGCCAATGGCCGTTGGAGTCCGGAAGGCGCTCCGGCTGGGCTCGGCCCATCATAGCACAGTGCGTCTGATATTAAGGCCACGTCCGTCCGGTAAGCTTTTTCGCCGCAATATTCTTCTGAGCCCATCAACCCTACTACGAGACGTCAGTCTAACTAGATGCGTGTAGCACTTGCAGTCCGATGATCCAAATCTCTTAGCTGGCGCGGTAACGCCATCCTGTTCAAGAGCAAGCTGTGCCCAAATACACTCCCATCGCGTGTCATCTGCTATGCGCCATGTCTCTATGACAGGGGCCCTAGTAGTGAGGTAGTCGATGTGCCACTTGAGAATTTTATCGCTTCTCACGTGGCGTTGTATACGCCCTTCCAAACCGTTCAGGGCGCTGCCGAAGTACAGGTAGTATCCTTTAGGAAAATCTTGCGGCCCGAGCCTGCCAACCGTGATCAACGCAGCCTCTTCCAGCCGCACAACCAGAACGTAGCTTCCCTTAGCCGTCATGAACGCAAGCCTATAAAGGTCCTGGTTACGGCTTCGAGAGCGAAAGGGCCAGACTCGAAGGAGGTCGCCGTATCGCTACCTATGGGTAGGCAGCTAGGCAGCGCTTTATCGGCATACGATTCCTGAGCGGGCCTTATCTGGTCAGCCATAATGCCAACCTAGGCCTTTCTCGCAATCCAGACCTGCTCACCACCGTAATGAAAAGGACCACGATCGAAGTCGCCGTACAGGGCCTCGATCTTGAAGCCGCTAAGCCTAAGCAGGTACTCCATCTCGTGCCGATACGTCCATCGCAGCGACCACTTGGCATAGCTTCTCTGAATCACGACGCCGTCACGGTCGATCTCCTCGAATATGCGGTCCTCGTCGATGACCTGCGCCCCCAGGTCGTACTTGCGCGTGTCCCAGATGACCACGCGGTTGCCCGTGGCAGGGTTGGTGAACTCGTGATGCTTGCGTAGAGGGCTTTCGGGAAAAGAGAAGTCTTCCAGAATCCAGTCGAGCTTGGGATCGAAGATGTTGATGATCAGCCTGCCGTTGTCTGCCAGATGGTCGCACATGCGCACCAGCACCCGAGACTGGTCTTCGGGCGTGAGTATGTGGCAAAAGGAGCGGTAGGGAATCATCGCCACGCTGAACTTTTCGCCGTCGGGTGTGTCCACGAAGAAGCTGCGCATATCGCCATGAACCAGCTACACGCGATTCCGAACACCTTCGCCAAGTTTAGCCAGTTTCTCTCTGGCGATGTCCAGCATTGGCTCTGACAGGTCTATACCTACGACATCAATCCCGGCCAACGCCAGCGGGATAGTGACGCGGCCCGTTCCGCAGGCCAACTCCAGCACACGCCCCGGCGACCTTTGCGCCTCCTCGACGTAGAACTTCACGTCGCCTGTGAGACCGAAGGCGTAGTTGTCGTAATAAGAAGAATCTATTCGGGCGTACTGCTCCATTCATTATCCCTTAATCTGTTGATCTCTTATCCCAAGGCCTGCGATAGATCATCCAAGAGGTCGCCTACATTCTCGATGCCCACCGACATACGCAAGAGGTTGTCCGGCGTTGTCGTTCCCGGCCCTTCTATAGACGCACGGTGTTCAATCAGGCTCTCGGTACCACCGAGGCTGGTTGCCCTGGTGAAAAGATTAAGCTTGGCGGCAACCTGCAGGGCAGCTTCGGCCCCCCCCACAACCTGCAGAGACAACATGCCGCCATAATCTTTCATCTGTTCGCTGGCAATGGCGTGGCCTGCGTGAGACGGCAAGCCTGGGTAGTGCACCGCCTCTACTTTGGGGTGGTCACTGAGGAATCGAGCAATCTGACCAGCATTTTCGCAGTGTGCCCGCATTCGCAGGTGCAGCGTTCGTATTCCTCGCAGCACCAGCCAGCTATCAAAGGCCGATGGCACCGCACCATAGGTCCCCTGAATCTCGCGAATCTTATTGAAGGCTTCGCTGTCCTGATTGGCAATTACAGCGCCGCTCAACACATCGCTGTGGCCGCCCAGATACTTTGTGGTGGAGTGCACCACGAGGTCTGCTCCCAGGTCCAGAGGTCGCTGCAGCATCGGAGTGGCCCACGTATTGTCGCAAACACACAACGCCCCGGCCGCATGCGCTATATCAGCAGTCGCCGCAATGTCCGTTATCTTCAGCATGGGATTGGAGGGCGTCTCCAGCCAGACAAGCTTTGTGTTGGGCCTTATCGAGCTGCGAACCTGTTCGAGGTCTGTGGCGTCAACGAAGGTCGCTTCAAGGCTCCATCGAGCGAAGATATCGCGAATGATATTTGCTGTGCCGTGGTAGCAGTCTTCGGCCACAACAACGTGATCGCCCGCAGACAGCGACTGAAAGACGGTGGCGGTTGCAGCGGAGCCGGACGAGAACGCAGCGCAGACGTCGCCACCCTCCAGAGATGCCAGCACGGCTTCGAGCTGCTGCCGAGTAGGGTTGCCCACGCGAGAGTAAACGTTACCAGTGGGATAGCCTCCGCCTACGTCTCGCTCGAAGGTGGTGGACGGCTGTATAGGCGCCAGAATAGCCCCGGTAGTCGGGTCTAAGTAATGGCTTGCGCGGGCAGCAATAGTTTCGAGGTTCATAAGTATCGAAGGTTAGCCAAATACTTATTCAGCGAGCTTTTCATCGAACAATTGAATAATTAAAGCGTACAGAGCCTTTAGTCCTTCCAACGACGAAATAATGTTATCCATTGCATCTCCCGCTCTTCTGCTGGCGCGATTGATTACGCGACTAATACCTTGAAGACCTACAAACGTTGAACGGAAACCCTGAATTCCCATCAGTGCAGTTGTAGCGCCATCCAGCAAGCCAGAAATTGATTCTCTGCTATCACCTAGTTGTGTTCGTTGGTCTCCGAGGGGAGAATCAAACATCGCTACTGACCTTGGAAAGCATTCATTGGCTCGTTCACTGATTAAATTGGCCTCCAACTACGTAAACTGTGAAAAAGGCAAAAGCACATACAGATGCAAGTAGTGTATCTAGAAAAAACTAAAGCCCTATGGCCTCTGCCACTGCTTCCAGATGGTAGTCGGAGTCGCCAAAGGCTAGCTCAGCAGCCTTGGCTCGCCGGGAATACAGCTGCATGTTGTGCTCTTTCGTGAAGCCGATAGCGCCGTGACACTGGTGGCCCAGAGCGCATATACGCCGATACGCCTCGCTGACCCAGGCCTTGGCCATCGCGACCTCGTTCTCTGCCGGCATGCCCTCAGAAAGATGCCACGCCGCCTGGTAAGTGATGTAGCGTGAGCCTTCAACGTCGGTGGCCATGTTGGCACAGTGATGCTGAATCGCCTGAAAGGAACCGATAGGTCGTCCGAACTGCGTGCGCTGCTTGACGTACTCTACGGTCATATCCAGAACTTCCTGGGCTCCGCCAACCATCTCGGCGCACTTACCTATGGCACCCCACGCCAGCACCTTTTCGATGGTATCCCAACCCTTATTGACCTCGCCTAGCAATGCGGAAGACGGCACGCTTACATTGTCCAGCACAACCTCGGACTGCCTATCGGAAGCTATTGTCTTCAAGAGAGTCTGGCTGACACCGCTGGTATTTCGAGGCACCAGGAACAGGGAAATGTCCTTTTCGCCGTCACCAGTTCGCGCCGCAACGACGTAGGTGTCCGAAACGTGCGCGTTGGGCACAAACAGCTTGGTCCCGCTAATGCTCCAGTTATCGCCGCTCTGGGTCGCTCGCGTCTCGACACCCTGGGCATCCCAGCGAGCGCTAGGCTCCGTCAATGCCAGAGTTACGATGAGCTGTCCTTCGCCGATCTGTGGAAGGAGTTCCTTTTTCTGCTCCTCACTTCCGGCGTCCAGGATCGTCATGCCACCCATTACCACTGTGGAAAACAGAGGCCCCGGCAGCATTACCCGGCCAATCTCCTCCAAGAGAATAGAGAGGTCTACGAAGTTAAGTCCGAAGCCGCCGTATTCCTCGGGGAAAATAAGGCCCAACCAGCCCTGCTCTGCTACCTTCTGCCACATCTCGGTGGTGTAGCCGCGCTCGTCTAGCTCCATCTCGCGGACGTAAGTAGTGGGGCACTCGGCGTCCAGGAACTCCCTGGCGCTATTCTTGAGCATCAGTTGGGCTTCGTTAAGTCCTAGATCCATTTCGTATGTTCCTCCGACATTCCTTAGGGAACGTCAAACGCGTTTTGATCTACTAACCTCTGGGCAGGCCCAGGCCTCGTGTGGCAATAATGTTGCGCTGAATCTCCGAGGTGCCTGCTGCTATGGTTCCGGATATCGTCGTCATGTACGCCTGCTGAATGCGCCCATGTAGAGGGGCGTATTTTGAGTCGGGGCCAAGCTGCCCGTACAAGCCCAGAATCTCCATGCCAGCCCTGGCAACCTTCTGCTGTAGCTCGGTGCCGAAGGACTTGCCCATGGACGATTCCATATTAGGCACCAAGTCCTTGCTCTGCATATACGTGATGTTATAGGAGAGCAAGCGGCTTATCTCCGTCTGAATGCTAAGGTCCGCCAGCTTGCGACTAATGACAGGATCGTCAATCAGCCGACGTCCGTTGCGGGAGTTATCTTTGCAGAACTGGATTAGCTCTTCTAAGGTCCGCTTGGAGCCTGCAGAGTACTCAACGCCGGACCGCTCAAAGTCTAGAAGCGTTGCGCCGACGTACCAGCCGCGGTTAAGCTCGCCAACAAGGTTCTTCTTGGGCACACGAGCGTCTTCAAATGTCACCATATTGAAGCTGTGAATGTCCGCCATGTTGATGATGGGGTGGACTTCAATTCCTGGCTGGTGCATATCTGCTAGTAGGAAGCTGATGCCCCTATGCTTCGGCGCGTCTGGTTCAGTACGAGTCAGCACCATTATGTGGTCGGCATGGTGGGCATTGGACGTCCAGATCTTTGTTCCGTTGATTACAAAATCGTCGCCGTCTTCAACGGCCCTGGTCTGCAATGAGGCCAGGTCGGAGCCGGACTCTGGCTCGGAGTAGCCCTGACACCACTGGACCTCACCCCTAGCAATAGGAGGCAGATACTCGCGCTTCTGCTCCTCGGTGCCGTGAATCATGAGTGTCGGCGCCAGCATCTTGGTTCCAAACTGGTCCCGCCCAGGCGCTCGCTGATAGGCCATCTCTTCCGAAAAAATCAGCTGCATCATGTGGGAAGCGCCCTGGCCGCCGTACTCCTCGGGCCATGCCATGGTCAGCCAGCCCTTTGCCGCCAGCTTCTTACGCATCTCCAGAGTGAACTCCCAGTTAGCCTCTTCCTCATCCATGCCCCCGGTCCAGCCATCGGGCAACTCTTGAGTGAGAAAAGCTCTCAATTCCTTACGAAAATTTTCCTCTTCGGGAGTGAATTTGAATTCCATAGGTCTGCTCCGCTCTAGATTGTTAAGCTGTTCCCACCGACAGGCAAGTCACTGTGCGGACGACGCCATCAATGGTGTGTATCTCGGAAGTGACCAGGTCTCCAACACCATTGAGGTCCGACGCCACTATTATGGCAATGATGTCATGTTGACCTGTTACCGCATCGGCGGTTTCAACCCCGTCAAGGGCTCGAAGCGCATCGGCCACGTATCCAGACTTACCCACGGCCGTATCAATAAGGATATACGCTTTGGTCGGCATGCTGAACCTCCAGACGGATGTATCAGAATGGGTTTCCCAAACATGTAGTGCTTCTGCATTCTATCGGTGATGGCGAATTGGAGTCAATCAAGTCAACAAGGCACACAGGTATTGCAAAACAAGGACCGGAATTCGTTCCGAAACAGATGGGTTTAAAGAATATCCTGACTCCTGCAACTGCGGTCGTTGCCAGGAGTCAGGATATGTATGTCAGGGGTTGGCGCGACTCCTGACTCCGAATCGTGCCGGAGCCAGTGCCGCTAACTTATTTTTAGCACATACGTTTGAGACAAGTCAAGTTTTGCTTCTAAATGTGCCGTATTAGATGGAAATTACAGCACTTGCGCTCCTTTGGTTTCCGCCGTGCCAATCCGATGCCGCTTTTCTATGGGCCTAATTTAGAGTTCACCTCAAGCGGCGGAAGTGCGAGCGTATGTCCTCTACCAGACGGTCCGGCTTTTCCAACGCGGCGAAGTGGCCACCGTCCGGCATCTCGGTCCACTGCCTGATGTCGAACACCCGCTCGCCCCACTCACGAGGCGGATGCGATATGTCCTTGGGAAAGCAGACCAACGCTGTGGGCACTTCGATCCGTTCACCCAGTGGCAGAGAAAGTGTGTCCCGCTGCGACTCGTAGTAAATACGTATCGAGGAGCTGATAGTCTGCGTTACCCAATATATGGTGATGTTGGTCAGAAGCTCGTCCTTGGTGTAGACGCTCTCCACATCGCCGTTGCAGTCGGTCCACGCCCGGAACTTTTCGACGATCCACGCCGCTAGTCCCACAGGCGAGTCGGTAAGTCCATATGACAGGGTCTGAGGCTTGGTGCCCTGAATGTGCCCATAGGCTCCCTCAGTCTCACGCCATCTTGCCCGAGCGCTGAGGTAGTTCTCTTCAGCCTGAGTAAGTGGCTTGGATCCGGGGCCAAGATCCGGCAAAGGGGACACACTGGCGACATGCAGGCCGATCATCTTTTCGGGGTGCCGATGGCCCAGCCCCGCCGTTACCACCGCGCCCCAGTCACCTCCCTGCGCCGCAAACCTCTCGTACCCAAGCACCTGCGTCATCAACTTGGCCCATAAATCAGAGACTCTTAGCGGGCTCCAGTCGCGTTCACTCGTCCTGTCTGAGAAGCCAAAGCTGGGCATGGACGGCACTACGACATCGAAGGAGTCAACCGCGTCTCCGCCGTGGGAGGCAGGGTCGGTGAGCATGGGGATGATCTTGTGCATCTCCCAGAAGGTCGAGGGCCAACCGTGGGTAATCAGCAGTGGCATGGGGTTAGGCCCCTTGCCCTTCACGTGGATAAAGTGGACTCCCATGCCGTCCACATCAGCTCGGTACTGATCGAACCCGTTTAGGAAGGCCTCGTGCTTTCGCCAGTCATACTCGTTCAGCCAGTAGTCGGCCAACTCCCGAACGTAGGCCATGTTGGAGCCGTAGTCCCACGCTGTGCCTGGTATCTCGTCCGGCCAACGAGTGTTCGCGATTCGCCTTCGAAGGTCCTCTAATACATCATCAGGTACAGATATGCGAAACGGTTCGGCGGCCATTGGCGTCTCCTTTTGTACTATGAGGGCGTCAGGCAAGTTTCTCATCTTGCGGCGGGAACTGACAGAAGCGTATCCCGTCAGCCTCTCGCATGCAATACGCAGCCAGCGGCTCACGGCGAATCAGTCGGCCCTTTCAGGCTCTTGTCTAAGATTCGTACTAGCCGGGCTGGAAGGAAGCGTCGGTTTTTTCGCCATGAGGAGCAGCACTCCGCCCAAGTAATTTAATCCCGCCAAAGTTATAAAGGCGACATTGTAAGTGCCGTACGTGTCCCTCATGTAGCCAGCGAAGATGGGCGCAATAAGAAGGAGCACGTTCATAGGCAACTGCGTCATTCCCATGATCTTCCCAAAAGAGGACCGTCCGAAATAGTCACCTCTAATGGAGGTTGTCAGAGGATTCCGCCCACCAAATCCCATGCCGAACACGACGGCAAACAGGAATATATATCCAAGGTTAGGAGCGAAGATGAGGATGAATATCGCGCTAGCTTGAATCGATGAAAAGAAGAACAGCGCAATCCGCTTCGGCACGCGGTCGCCAACATAGCCGCCTACGATCTGAAAAATCATGGACACTGCAGTGTAGGCAGTCACCACCAGGCCGGCAGTGGGCACCGAATAGCCTCGGTCCAGGGTCAGCAGCGGAGCAAGGTGGGCCATGATCGATATGATGATCATGGACGTAAAGCCGTGGCCAAAGGCGATAAGCCAGAACGAAGACGTTCTCATGGCTTGCTTCAGCGTGAAGTCGCCTTCATATATGACTGGACCCGAAGCGGCGGTTCCCTCATCGCTGTCACCTGTCACCAGAGTGGCATCGGATGCCGACGCCTTTTCAGGAGGATCGCCGTCTGTTCGCAACCCCATGTCTTCGGGGCGGTTGCGGATTACTTTGGTGATAGGAATGGCTAAGCTGAAGGCCATTACGCCCAGAAGAACAGCCGTCATACGCCAGCCCAGATTGTCCTCCGCCGGGTCAACGGCCCAGGCCATGGCCGGTATCAGGATGAGGGCCCCCAGACGACTAATGGCGCTGGAAATCCCCATGGCGGTGGCCCTGTTGCGCACGAACCAATTGTTGAGCAGAGTGTTCATGGGTAGCCAGCCACCCATGCCCTGTCCCACGGCCATGATGATGAAGGCCATGTAGAACATCCACAGGTTTTGGACCTGGCTCAAGAAGAGAAATCCGCAACCCAGTACAAGAAGGCCGATGAAGATGATTCGGCGAGGGCCCAGTCGGTCAGCGAGGTAACCCTCTACGGGGCCCATGAGACCGCCCTCGACGCGAGTCAGAGAAAAGGCGAGGGATAGCTGTGTGCGATTCCACCCGAAGGCGTGCTCTAGAGCGACAAACCAGAGGCCCATGGCGTGGAAGAGGGGTACGCTGGTTACAGAGTGTATTACGCCGCCTATGGGAACCAGCCACCAGCCATAGAAGGTTCCCCTTGCTTTGGAACGAAGCCTATCATTCCAGTTTTGAATGGCGGACAAGTGTACCTCCTAAATTTTGCTACGCCTAGTAGTCTAGCACAGAGGACTTACATTCCCACTTATTCATGCAATTTTTCTTAGGCCCGCTAGTCGACAGAGAGTCCAGTTGCAGGCTCTTCAGCATGGAAGTACTTGCGTTGGAAAAACAGGGCTACGTTCACCAGTCCTATCAACGCCGGAACCTCCACCAGCGGCCCTACAACCGCCGCCAGCGCCATGCCTGATCCGATGCCGAACACTCCGATGGCCACCGCTATTGCCAGCTCGAAGTTGTTGCCAGATGCCGTGAACGCTATGGCTGTACTTTTAGAATAGTCCGCGCCTACCTTCTTGCCCATATAGAAAGAGACCAGGAACATCACGACAAAGTAGATGCCCAGGGGAATCGCAATTCTTACAACATCCAGCGGAATCTGAACGATCACCTCGCCCTTGAGGGAGAACATGACCAGTATGGTGAACAGCAGCGCAATCAATGTAATTGGGCTGATCTTGGGAATGAAGACCTCTTCATAGAAGACCCGGCCCTTAATACGCAGAAGCACTATGCGAGTCAGTAGTCCAGCCGCAAAAGGTATGCCCAGGTAGATGCCCACGCTCTGCGCGATCTGCCGTATGGTGACGTCAACCGCCAGGCCTTCCAATCCAAACCAGGTGGGCAACACGGTGATGAAGACGTAGGCGAAGACAGAGTAAAAGAGGATTTGGAATATGGAATTCAGCGCGACCAGTCCTGCGGCGTACTGGCTGTCCCCCCTGGCAAGGTCGTTCCACACCAGCACCATGGCGATACAGCGGGCCAGCCCTATCAGGATCACGCCCACCATGAATTCCGGGTAAGCTCTCAGAAAGAGTATCGCCAGCAGGAACATCAGCACCGGGCCAATAAGCCAGTTCTGCACGAGAGAAAGACCTAAAATACGCCAGTCCCGGAAGACCTCGCCTAGCTCCTCGTAGCGCACCTTGGCCAGGGGAGGGTACATCATGAGGATGAGGCCCACGGCGATGGGAATGGAGGTGGTCCCGATGTTGAACGATTCGGTTAGGCTCGCAACGCCCGGCCAAAAATAACCTACGCCAACGCCTATAGCCATGGCCAGGAATATCCAGCCCGTCAAGTACCTATCCAGGAAGGAAAGTTCCCCTAGACCGATGCTGGACGAACCGGAGACAGCTTCAGTGCTCACATTGGCCTCTTTGACTAGGATCGCTCGTAAAAAAATATAGGGGCGGTTTTATGGCACCGCCCCTATATTCATATTGACCTATAAATCGCTTTTTTGTGACCTGCCTAAACGGCAAATGAGTCGATGATGCTATCTATATGTCGTTCGAAGGACTTGCTGTTGATCTCATCAACCTTGTCCTGCAACTCTGGGCGATCAGAGTCTCTGAAAATGACACCTAGTGGCACCCCACCCTGATTCACCACCTCAAACGCCTGCTCCAAGTCCGAGGCATCGTGTTGCTCGGGAATGTCCCAGGCCAGTGGAGCAATGCCCTCCTTGAGGTTGCCTTTAAGCTCCATGAAGGTGTTGTTGTAGGTAGTGCATGGCGACTGCACGTGCACTATGGAAAAGCCCTTGTGGTTCATCGCGTCAGCAATGGTCGTGCCCAGGTCCTTGACCCTGGTTGATACGTGGGAGGCCAGGTAAGAGACACCCAACGTAAGGTAAAGCTTCAGAGGATTGAGGGCCTGCTCAGACTTCCCAAAGGGAGTCGAGCTGGTGACCGTGTCCAGCTTCGTGGTAGGAGAACTCTGGCCCTTGGTGAGGCCATATACTGCGTTATCCATAACCACAGCCGTAATATTCAGGTTTCGTGCGGCCTGAGGTGCTATGTGCTCCTGCCCAATGCTGAGGAAGTCTCCGTCGCCCGCCACAACCATGACGTTGAGGTCCGGGTTGCCCATTTTCACACCCATGGCGATAGGAAGGCTCCGGCCGTGAATGCCATGAACGCCGTAAGGCTGATCACCTTCTATCAGGTGCACCATGTTGCCGGAGCACCCAATGCCCGCGACAATCACATTATTCTCCATTGGTTTTTCGTACTCGGCCTTTCGCTGCTGAAAAGCGGCTTCAATGGCTCGTCTTACGCCAAAGTCGCCACAGCCAGGACACCACTTGAAATCGTATTCAGGATTCTTTGCGCTCATGCAGTAACTCCCTCTTTGTTCTCCTGCGCTACCCGGTCCGATATGCGCTGCGCCAAATCTCCAACCTTGAAAGGCAGTCCGGTGTACTGAGTAATCGACTCTGCTTTCACACCTTGAGACCTAAGTACGCTAGAAAACTGTCCCATGTAATTCAACTCTGGAACCATGACCATGTCTTTCTTCTTCAACTCTTCGAGAAGCTTCTTGGGCAGCGGATTGAGGTACATGGTGTAGTACCATCCCAGGTCCGCCCCGTCTGCCTGAAGCTGTTCGTAGGCTCCGGAAGCCGGCCCCTTTGAGCCGCCCCAAGGCATGATCGCGATGGAGGCATCAGTGTTGGTGCTCTCATAGGACTCGTTCTCCAGCAGCTTAAGCTTGCTGAAGCGGCGTTCGGTCATCTGAATGTGGCGCTCGGCCAGGTGTGTCGTGTCGCCCATGGCGTCATGCTCGCTGCCGTTGGCGATGTAGCTGCCGGGCGTTCCAGGGATAGGCATCGGAGACAACTCCCAGCCATCGTACCTCTGATAGCCATTGTTGCCGGTGTAGGTCTTTCGATTCTCTACCTCTAACTTGCTAAGATCCGGCTTGGGAATGTTCTGTCGGCGCTCGGAGAGCATATGCTCACTTAGCAGTATGACAGGCCCCTGATAACGTTCGGCCCAGTTAAACGCCATCACCGCGGCGTAGAAGCACTCCTCGACTGTGCCAGGTGCGATGACCGGACAGGTCATGTCGCCATGTCCCGGAGTCAACGCCATTAGCAGGTCCGACTGCTCAGTCTTCGTCGGCAGGCCCGTTGATGGGCCACCGCGCTGAACGTCTACTATTACCAGCGGAACCTCTGCCATCCATGCCAGACCGAGACCCTCGCCCATCAGAGACAGGCCTGGTCCAGCGGTGGCGCTCATTGCCTTGCGCCCAGCATAGCCTCCGCCGAAAACGGCGTTAATGGCTTCGATTTCCGAACTGGCCTGATATACGAATTTGCCTTCGCCTGTCAGGTTTCGTTCCATCCAGAGCAGGATGGCTGTGGCAGGCGAGATTGGGTATCCAACGTAAAAGTTTACTCCGGCAGCGACGGCGCCTACCGCGATAGCCTCGTTGCCGTTTATCAGAATTTGGCTACCCTCAGGCCTCTCTGGCGGCGCAAGTTCGCCAAGGCTGAAGCCACTCTTTTCGGCTTCCTGCCTTCCCAGTAAAAGGGCTTCGATGTTTGCGGTAATTATCTCTTCGTCATTGTTACGGCCACGTGTGAACCGCTCTCTTACAAACTCGTTGAGAATTTGTTGAGGCATGTCAACCAGGAAAGCCAATGCACCCAAGACAACCATGTTCTCTGCCCGTGCATTTCCGGTCTGCTTAGCCAGCTCAGCGAACTGCATCCCGAAGCTGTGTCCATCGGTATCAGGCTCAAACGCTCCTGCGTTGTAAATGATGACGCCATCAGCACGCACCTCATCACGATGGGCCATATAGGCCTCTTCGTTAAAGGCTACGAGGACATCCAGTGAGTCCCCGGAGCTTAAGACCGGAGAGGTGGATACGCGTGCTTGGGCCCAGGTTGGGCCTCCCATGATCTGGGAAGGGAATGTGACAAATGTCTGAACGTTGTAGCCCACGCTGCTGGCCGCTTGGGCTAGGCCCTCAGATGAGGTCACCATGCCCTGACCGCCCTCGCCGGCGAACCTGACTACGAAGTCGTTTTTCTGCAACTCAATGCCTCCAACCGACTGGATGAACTACGCAACTCATCCGCGGAATATCTAAGATTGTTGGAATAAGTGATAATCTTCGGCAATCCAGCTAAGGCTGGCATCGCTTTAACCCTTGGGGGATATGGCTGATTTGCGTGCAAATTCGGTGTTGTGGGACTGTCTCTTTATAGCGGTTATATGCCGTCTATGGACTGATTTTTTAGCTTATGATGCGACTAATACTATATCAGGCATGCGTTTCGAGTGTCAATTTTATGAAGGTTCGCACATACTCTATTCTAACAGGTATAACTAGAATTTTAAATAAACTTAATCGGCTCAGGCGCAAACTCATCTGTCGCGATATACAGGCTCCTGACGGTGCTCGTCGGCATTTTCAATCACGAACCGATGCCAATCACTCCTCAACAACGAACTGAAACACTACAGGCGAGACAACAAGAAAAATGGCGTCGAAGACTGTCAAAAACGGTAGCCAACGGGTGAAGCTCACGTCTCCCTGAATTACAGAAGCAGAGGCCTCTACCGCAGCCACGATGGCCGGTACTACCACCGGGAAAAAGAGCACAGGCAGCATGACCTCTCGCGAACGGGTATTCACGGCCATGGCGGAAAATACGGTGCCCACGGTCGCCACCGCCAGTGTCGTCAGCACGGCTATTGGTATCAGTCCCGGCATCGATAAGGAGAAGTTGTACATCACGGCGAAGACCGGGAAGATGAGCAATTCCACCACCATCATGAACAGAAAGTTGCCAAGCATCTTGCCGAAGAATATGACGTCCCGTCCAACCGGAGCCATCATCAGTCCGTGAATGTTGCCGCCGTCCTTTTCCAGGGCAAATGACCGATTGAGTCCCAATACACCCCCGAATAGGAAGGCTATCCACAGCACGCCCGGAGCTATAAGCGTCACCGTCTGCGGCGTGGGGGTTATGGCGAAGTTGACTACGACTATGACGAGGAGGGCGAATACCAGAACGGACACAATGATGTCCTTGGAACGCGTCTCCAAGAGGACGTCCTTCCAAAGTATGGTCATGACCGTGTAAAGGTAGTCCCTCAACTGCCGTCTCCAGCGGATAGGCCAGCCAAATCGCTGTACCTCTGCCTTATCTCACCGGCCAAGGCAGAGTCGGCCTTGCCTTCGTAGGAGATGACGCCGCGGGATATTATGGCCATACGGTCGCTGAGAGCGATGCCACGTTCCAGGTTGTGGGTGGTCATCAGGATTGTGCGGTAGGGGTTCGACTTGTCGCGAATCACATCCTCCAGCAGACCAAGAGCATCCTGGTCCAGGCCACTCTCCGGCTCGTCCATGATCAGCACCAGAGGGTCGTGTAGGAGGGCGCGGGCGATGCTGAAGCGCTTCTTCATGCCGTGGGATAGCGTTCCGACCCGCTGGTGCAGCCGATCGGTCATGCCCATTCGAGCGGTCACTGTCTCGATACGCTGTTCGACGGAGTCCAGACGAAACATGCGTGCATAAAACTTCAGGTTCTCGTAACCCGTGAGTTCGTCATATAAAAGGGGGTCGTGGGTAACAAGGCCGATGAATCCTCTAGCCCGATTCCCGCGCTTCCTTACATCGGTGCCTGCTACCCGTACAGACCCATCATCAGGCCGTATCAGCGTTGCCAGCGTCTTGATAAGCGTGGTCTTGCCCGAGCCGTTGGGTCCGAGGATGATCAGCACCTGCCCCCAAGGCACTTCCAGGTCCAGGCCACGCAGCACCTGAGTGCGGCCATAGGCCTTGCGCAGGCCCTTCACTTCGATGGCTAATCCCTTGGAGTCGCCGTTATTCATCGAGTCGCTGATGTGCCTTCCCAAGATTCGCTTTATACATTTACCTAGCCCCATATGAAAGTTAAGGGTAGTATAAAGGTACAGGATTTACATAGTTGGCAACGTGTCGTTAGACGGTCATCTGCCAGTCATCTGAAGGAGATCAGGATGCCGACCATCCAGGAATTGAAAGCACAGTACGACTCCCTTAACGAATTGGACAACACCTTCAGCATGGGGACGGAGGGC
>CAUZQF010000023.1:0-16913 GCA_963581905.1 Dehalococcoidia bacterium | reverse complement strand
GTCTTAGCGGCACAGCAATCCTGAAAGAGTCGTACAGGTCTGTGCCCTGCATCGAGAGGTGAAGCCCAAAAGTGTTGCCGCCGTCAGCTCCGCCCTTTTCTTTAGACAATTTCTGTTGATGCCTCCGGAAATTTCTACTTCCCTTTGGGACGGGCAGGGAGCGCGAGGGGAAACCTTAGAACTTATGCCTGTTCAGGCCAATGATCCTCTGGGAGCCACCGAATCCACCAAAGCCGCCTCTGCTACTTCGGGCAGAGCTGACACGCCCTCCGCTACTACGGGAGCCAAAGCTACTTCGAACGCCAGTGCCGCTGCTCCTAAATGAGCCGCTGGTCTTCCGCCCGGCCTGGTAGGTCTGCCTGTTGGAGCTAAGGTTTCGTCCGGCGCTAGTGTAGTTGGAGCCGGCAAAGGTCTTCTGCCTGTTAAAGTAGCTAGAATTTTGGGAGACTTGAGAGCGGTAGGTCGGAGTGTTTCGGTAGTTCACCCGCTGGTTTCTGAGCGTACCCACACGGTTCACCGGCGTGTAATACGACCCTCTATTGAAGGAAGAGGCGATCATGTACCCGAAGAGAAATCCGCCGCCACCAAAGGAGTTGTGATAATACCCGTTGGCGCCATGGCCTCGAATATCGTTCTGCTCGTTTTCCCTGACGATGGAAAAGAGCAGGTCGTCTTTAGAGTCTTCTATTGACCTGCTACCGTCCAAGTCCTCAAAGCCTTCCAGGGTAAGCTTCTCACCATCCTGGTCCGCCCTGATAAGGACGATCCCGTCTCCCTCAAAAATTTTGTTGACGCGGCTCTCAAAGTCGGTAACGCTTTCCGACTTCTTGAATGCGTCCTGAACAGCGCCCAGGTTGATTCTTCCTGCAGCGCCGTCCGTGGCAGCCCAGGCCTCGTAGGTCGGGCCAGTGGCGCACCCTGCCAGCACCGGACCGGCCACGATCATCGTCCCGGCCAAAACCGCCATGCTGCGTCTTCTGGATTTACTTCGCATAGCTACCTCCTGGCGCAATAAACACACGCCATACTGTTAATTCTATCATGCCAAGATACCTTCGACCTCTCCGTCGAGTAAACGCTTCTGCCCATCAGGCGTTACCAGATCGCCTACAGGAAACTGGAAGAGCTTGCATATGAACTCATCAGCCACGTCACCGCTGAGGGTCTCATACTTCTGGTGGCTGCGTATAGCGTATTCAGCTACGGCATGTTTGCGGTCTTGCCCGGTCAGGGAGACGCTCAACATCAACTCCTGCATTATGCTCAGGTGGTCTCTCCACTGTTCGTCGGAAATCTGCAAGTACAGCTGCCGCTTTAAAGCATCCAGGTACTCCACAGCAACAGCCTCAAACTTCTCGTCCAGTGCGTCAAGCATCATATCGCCGATTTCGTCAGCCAACTCGATAGCACTTAGACCGTCGAGTTCACTTATGTCTACTCCAAACTCTGTCCCAACTTCTTCACAAAGCCGCTGGAACTGCCCACGGTAGTCCGATACACCCAGGTCTGGAAAGAACTCATCTACCAGCCGTTTGCAGACTTCACGAAGGTAGTTCTCGCAAATGCTATGGAAGGAGTTCACCTGGAAAATTCCGCTGCGCGAACTGTAGTAACCAGCAGTCTGCGCCTCCTGAAGACGCATGTACTCGTTAAGTATATCGCGCTCGGACGCGTCGTCATCACTCTGGTATAGCTGCAGATTACGAACGTGCCTCTGGACTGCGCTTCCCTCGAAATACGTCCGGCCTGCAGAGTCGAATTGAGGCTGGTCTCCCAAGTATGCGGCCTCGCCCCGGCGATACGCCAGAAGCTGGTCCTCCATGGAGACTATGAACCGGGTTGTGCCGGGTGCTCCCTGCCTGCCGCTGCGACCACGTAGCTGTCGATCTATCCTCGACGACTGGTGCAGCTCGGTGCCAACCATGTGCAGGCCCAGGCCAAACTTTATCTTGACCGCAGAGTTGCGTGACGCGCCAACAGTATTGGAAACGCTTAGGTAATGCTCGGCGTTAGCATCATCCGGTTCCTCAGCTACATGAAAGCCCTCGGCTGACAGCGCCACGAATAGCTCTGCACATTCCTCCGCTGAGGAGCAGTGCAGTTGAATCTGGTCGGCGCCGCCTCTTAGCGTAGTCTTCACCAGCGCCACGTATCCCTGGACAATCTTGTCGTCTAGGCCGGCCTGCAACGCTATGTCGGTGCCTCTGCCAGCGACGTTGGTTGCCAGCGTCACTGCCCCAAACGACCCTGCCTTTTTGATTACCCGGGCCTCAGAGGCGTCACTGGAGGCGTCCAGCGTCTCGTGGTATATTCCGGCGTCTCTCAGCAAGTCGCTAAGCTTCTGGGACTGCTGGACCGTTAGCGTGCCAACCAGGACTGGTCTGCCTACAACTTGGCACTGGGCAATCTCGTCTACGATTGCGGCGAGCTTGTCGTCGTTGGTCTTGTAGACTCTGGTTCCGAAGTCGATTCGAATGGGTAAGCGGCTTGACGCTACTCGAACAACCTCAAGTCCGTACTGCCTCATGAACTCGTCCTTGGCATCCAGCGCTGTGCCTGTAAGTCCAGAAAGGAGAGAGTACTGCTTCAGAAACCCCTGCACCGAAATCTGCGCTAGGGTCTCGCGTTCCGGATCGATTGCCACTCGCTCTTTCGCTTGAACGGCGGCATGCAATCCGCGGTTGTAGATATTGTCGGGAAGAGTCCTGCCAGTCAATTCGTCTACCAGCACGACCTTGCCATCATCTACCAAATAGTCCACGTCTCGTTTCACCAGCGCGAAGGCTCTAAGCAACTGGTAGAGCTGATTCATCTGGCCGTACTGCGTGGCGATCCGTCGTCTGAGTCGCGCGCTGAGCCACTTTTGCTCCCGTGCATCAAGTTCGGCATTGGTTTGGACAGCGTCCAGCTCGCCTTCCAGACCAGAGGTGTCGAACACTGTCCCAAGCCTACCCTCAAGAAAGCGGTGTCCTAGTTCCGTCAGGCTAACGGACTCCGACCTGGGGTCAACAATGTAATAGAGCTCGGCAACCAGTCGGCTGTCCGATTCTTCACTCTCGTCGTCGATCAAATTCAAGGCACGGCTGTAAGTCTGTGGCGAAGCGGCGAAGCACTTGCCCAGCGCCTCGCTTTCGGGATTGGCAATCAGCAACATGGCCACATCGAAGAGGGCCTTCTTGAAGTCAGAGGACCCTGTAACCACGTCGCTCTCGATCTCAGCAACCAGGGACATTTGGCGGTCGACCAGAGATTCTATTGCAGTCACAGTTCTCTTCAACCCACGCCTGTAACCGGCCGGCTGACCAGATATGATTAGCGGCGTGCTGGCCTGATCAATCAACGCGTGGTCGGCCTCATCCACGATCACAACGTCCAGCGAACCCTGTACCCGTTCAGCGTTTGGCATCCGGAGGTTGTCCCGCAAATAATCGAAGGCAAACTCTCGCAGCGTGCCGTAGACGATGTCCTGGGTGTAGGCGTAACGACGTTCTTCGTCGCTCATGTATCCGGCGACAAAACCGACCGTGAGTCCCAGCGACTCGTACACCGGCGCCAGATACTCAGCGTCGCGGGTAGCCAGGTAATCGTTGGATGTAATAATGTGCACGGCGCTGCCGGATATGGCGTGCATGGCGGCGGGAAACGCTGCGGCGACGGTCTTACCTTCGCCGGAGTCCATCTCGACAATGCAGCCCTCAAACAACAGGTGGCCCGCGATCAACTGCTCATCGGTTGGCTCGAACTTTAGGCTGTCTGAGTCATCGAATCCCGACAACGCCATGTAGAATTCTGCTGGCAGGAGAATGTCCGACGAGTGCTCTTTCTGCCCGTCTTTCATGACCTGGGCAATGCCGTTGACCAGTGCGATCTCAGAGTCACTGAGGTCTTGTGATGCAATTCTAACGCCAGAATCCTCTTGGACATTCCGCGATTCCAAAACTTCCACTGCCAGGTCTCGATATTTTGCAAAGCCAGCCAACTCGGATTCCGTCTCGAACAGCTTCCATGCGCCAAGACGCCGCTTGACAGACGTGACGGTGATGGCAAAGATCTCTTCTACAAGCTTGGGTTCGTCTTGGACAGGAGACGCAGCCCTCAACTCGGCCACGCGCTGCCGGAGGTCCAGGTCGGAGTATGATGCCAAGTCGTATTGCCTAACCCGGTTGACAAAAGCTCTATTGCGGACGTTGCTCTGGTCTTCAGAGCCACCCTCCATCCGGGAAATTACGCCCCGCAACTGACCAGCTAGGCGCGGTATTGCGCCCTTGTTTTGGCCGTTGCCTTTGTTTGAAGATTTCGCCATATCAATTAGTCAGGCCCGTTGATTCATCCGTCGTCAGCGACGCCACAACCCGCAAGAAGGACTTGTTGGTGTCGACGTCCGCAATGCCGTAGATCCTCTCGTAGATTTCCCTTATCAAGGCTGCAGTCTCATCTGCATCTGGTGTAATACCGTTAATAGTCGGCATCGCAACCAGGCTCAAGGACTTTGCCTGCAAGCCTTGCGCTTCAGGCTGTTCGTAGCGCTCGCACAGGACAGTTGCGTTCCATTGGTTGACATATTTCTGAAACAGCCAGTCCTGCTGATCCAGTTCAGAGGCGACGTACCGAACGCCGTCCTCCTCCGCCAATCGCCTCAAAAGCTCTCGTCTCATTGTAGCGTAGATTCCGTAACGCCTTGAGTCTTCTTTCACGGCAGCGTAGGCGATAAACCCGGCATGCGACCTCTTAAGAGTAATGCCAACCACTGTTCCTATGATCTCGTCGCCTCTAAAGGCGCAGACTACGCGGGGCAGCACAAACAGGTCTGCGTTGGGAGAAACGGTCCGTCTAAAAGAACGCAGGTCTTCGACTGACTCGATCCCCATTGCATCTTGCAGTAGCGAATACAACTGCAAGACCTCTTCAATCCGAGAGTCATCCAGATATCGAAGACTGTAAGTTGGCGATTGGCCTGCGCTCTTACTTGGTTGATTCATAGGGTTGATTGGTAGCTTCTGCGATTGTCGACTACTCGCCTCGTTTTTCGGGAGTTCCCGAAGCTGCTGTCGTCGACGTACGAAAACGACAGTCGGAGGTGCTTGCTGCTGACAAGAAAATCCAGGTCTGGTTGAGCTACCATCAGTGCCTTGCGCAGGTCGGTTTCGCCCTGGCGCAAGGAGGACGGCAGAACGATCTCCAGGCTCTCATCTTCATCCCGGGATACCACGATCTGCATAGGCCCTGCCTTGTCCGCGTCTTTATATAGAGCTGCCAAAACCGAGTCGTAACTTAGCTTCGCTCCCAGAATCGAGACGCTGTCATCGGCCCTGCCCAACACGTCCAGCTTGGTATGAGGAAGTCCGCAGGGACACAGACCGGGTATAAGGGCCACCCTGTCTTTAAGGGCGTATCGAATCAGGGGAAACGCCCGCTGATTGAGTGTTGTGATGACCAATTCGCCTCTGTCAGAGTCTGATTCGTCCGGAGCGAATTCGACTACGTTGTGATCTGTGAAAATGTGCGTGCCATGATGGTCTGAGCACTCAATGCCAAGAGCAGATGTCTCTGACGCACCGTAGTAACCAAATACTTCGACATCGAACGTATCCTGCAACATCTTCCTCATTTGTATGGACAGAGACTCGCCAACAAATATTATCTTTTCGAGACTCGATCCAGACCCTGCCGCATAGTGCGTCTTGAGCGCCTCAAAGCATCTCTCGATTATGGATGGAACGGTGATAATAACCGTCGGGTCCAAGCGTGGGAGGTCAGCCAGCATCGCCTCGAAGTCCGACCCGACGCAGTACATATAGGACTCGCGGACGCCCAACAACTGCAGGGCCTTTGTGAAAGAGACCATAAGCGTTAGGGGATCAGTGTCGAGGCAGGCTACGCGGCTGGCTGAATCAAGACCACAGGCCCTGAAAAGCTCTGCTAGAAATTCGGTCTCGGCCGCATCGTCTTCATAGGATATGAAGCGTCGCTTTCGCCCGCCTGTCGTGCCCGAGGAGGTCTCCATGTCGATAATGCCTTCTCCCCGGCACAGGCTTTCTGCCGCTAACTCATCCAGGTCTCCCACTTCCAGGACCGGCAGTCTGCGCAGTACTTCAAACGGGTCTTCAGTGGCAATATCGGCCAGCGACACTCCTGACGAACGATACCTCTGCGTGTAGAACTCGAATTCACGGGCCGCCACCAGCAGGGCCTGGCGAAGCCGCGCCCTGGTTTCGCCAGTCATGCTTCCGAGCAGACATAGACAAGGTGGTAGGCCCGACTGAGTCACAGCCCTATGAGAGCTCTCAGAGAAGGCCAATCGGTGCGTTTCGAACAGACATAAACCAGCACATCGTGTTGGGCCAGCAATAGGCCATTGAACTGCACGTGTACAGCGTTATCCCGTATGACTCCAACCAGATTAATGTCGGAATCCAGGAGATTCTTGGCCGCATCTACGTACGACATCTGTACGTTGGCGACATCAACAACCTCTAGGCTAGCCAGCGTGCCCTCGATCTGGTTGCTCGTGATCGCCTGCGTCAGCTTGTTTACGCCGGGGTCCTGCACCTCCTGCACGATGAGGTTGTTGGACATCCGGAATGTGTATACCAGCGAGACGTTTTTCGCGCCGTTAAACAGCAGCGTATGCTCAGCATTAAGCACCTCAGCAACGGTCCTCATGCCTGGACTGATGTGCTCAAGAATCGTCACGATTGAGGCGGCTATGCTGTCGCTGGCAGGGTTGTCATAGCTGGTACTCAGCACAATAGCCAGCTTGGCATGGTGAGAGTTCGCTCGCCTGAAAGTCTCCTCCTCCAAAGGCGAACCTCGAACGAAGTGCACATTGGGCAGGTTAAAGGGGAGCGTCTCCAGTTCATTGGAAACGATCACAATCTCATCGTTTTTGTGATGAGGGTCCATCAAATATTCTTCTATGATTTGGCGGACTCGTCTCTCACTAGGAAAATTAATTATGAGCAGATGGTCTTTGACGCCTTGACTACCCATGCCGGACCGCTCCTTATATTGCCTCTCCATCATCCAGTCTATGCCCATGCCAATAGCCGTCGTGAAGGCTGCCAGACCTGTAAATATGATGAAAAATACCGTACCGATTCTGGCTCCCAACGAGACTGGGAAATAGTCGCCGTAACCGATGGTGGTGATCGAAATTGCACTGTACCACATGGCATCTGTGAAGGTAAGGTCAGGCTGGTGCGGCTGGTCATAAACGAAGAACGTTACGGCGTTGCCGATGACGCTCCCGACCAGCACGAGGAGGAGGAACGCAACGCCGACTTCCCTTTTCTTGCGGCCTCGCCTTATCCATCTCGAAAGTGTTTGCAACAGCACTAGATTCCTCTAAACCTTAATTATCCAGGACTCCGACATACCCGTTCGTACGGATCTAGGTGGCACTGAGATCGAAGTAGACCTGACATCACATTCTTCGAGTACTCTCTCTATCCCACCAATGACTACGGCTTCGCTGATAACTCAACCAACTCGATAGTGTTGTCGCTCAGTGACCTCGCCTTGTCCTGCAACTCCAGTCTTATCACAGGACGCACCTGGTTTCGTAGCGCCGTTACTACCATCTTCCCATTACTGAACATTTGAAATAGAAACTCGTCATTGTTAAGCCTGTACGATTGGCAGTCTCTCGACTGTCCAAGGAATCCCAGCTCATCAACTACATACATATCTAGCTGGGAAAATTGTCGCAACCTCTGAGACCGCCGAAATGTGACGCATAGCTTCGTATTTTCCGGCAGCGCAGCCTCATCCACTTCGTCCACGAGCACGACGACGATATCCGGTCTTGTGACGTCCAGAAGCTCGTAAACCCTGGCTCGATCGTCATCCAAAAACACGTGGGTGGGTATTCCGGAATGAATTAGAATCGTGGCCGTCTCAGCAGCGAAGTATCTTCGTTCAGCTGACGATACTATAACACACGTATGCTTGGTCGCATCCGGTAAGCAGTCCTTCAAGGCGTCCGTGAAGATATCGAAGCGAATTGCCGCTTCGTCCGGTCCCTCAGCGATTGCCACATTATCAGGGCTTTGCCCGCCAAGAGCGCCCGCTATCCATTGCACATCATCCGGCTTCGCCAACACGTCGGACAGTCGCTGCCTTCGATACTCTGCAATTGGAGTAACGGGTATTCGTCCGAGGTCGCTTACGCTGGCGATGCTAATGTCCCCAGGAATGACGCTGGAGTAGAACCGGGTCTTTTTCGCGGCAACAACGACCTTGTCCAACAGCTCTTCGACGTTATCCGGAGTCTCGTATATCCTCATCATCGTCTTAAATTAAAACCCCAGTTTTATTAAGACAAGCCCAGCCTTATGGCCCGATCCGTGGCACTCTTCGTAGCGTTTCAGGAGGTGTTCCTTTGCATCCAGAATCTTCTTGGCCGCCGCGGGCCAACGCCTCTGGAACTCAAGTCCTAATGGCGTGTCAATCGACCAGTCGCTGTTGACTTCACATTCAACCGCCGCCTTCTCAGAGGGCTGAAGATACTGCACCTTCAGCTTCTCAAAGGCAGCTGGACTTCGATACACGATGGCAGTCACGAAGAAGTCGGCAGAGATGTATAGGCCGAGCTCATTGTCGAAAACCTGGACCAGGTCAACGTCCTCTATCCAGCCCTCCATCGCAAAATAGAGGTTCTCAGGAATATCCTGGGCGACCCTATGGTAGTAAAAGTCCTCTTCGATAATGGACATTTTTACGGCGACTGGCGACTGTTTCTCTTCGTTTATGACTCGATTAGCGTCTTCGCCGGTCAGGAACAGGAAAGGTATGTTGCCGTTGGTTACGTCGACCAGAACCTCCTGGCCATCGACATTGTAGAGCAGGGCGACGTGCTGCCAGTAGCGCATGTAACGCCTCGCAAAGCGGAAGTCAAAGGTTGCCAGCATCTCACGAAGCTTCTCTTCAGGCACTTCCTCGGAAGCATCCGCTCCGGCCAGAACGTACTGCGACTCTATTCCCAGGTGGTCTGTCATGAACTTCAGCGCCTGAATCTTTTCGGAGCAGATGCCACCGCCGCCGTTCATGATGTTCGTCAGAGTCTCGTCGCCGGTCTTGTACTGCAGCTTGTCGCCGATGAACCGAGAGTAGTTCTCAAAATCGCTTCGCCATATTCTCTCTGCCAGCGCCTTAAGAAGCTTCAACTTTGACTCTGAAGTCTGTAGGCGGAGGATTTCCGACGCGGCATCTTTTGGATACTGGGCAGTCAGCGTCTCCCAGATGAATCCTGAAAACCTCTCATCTTTGTGGTCCCACCTGCGCTTGTGAAAGCCAACCCAGTTCCTGTCGTAGCCGACGTTCGTCCTGTCGATGTCAATATCAATCAGCGAAACTTCAGTGTCGCCAACGAGGGCCGGAGTAGGACTAGGTATGGCGTCTAGCTCGATAGCCGAATCCCCTTGCCTGAAGGCGATGCCATTGAACATGCCATGCAACTGCCCGTCGTTCGCGCTGACGTACACGAGGTCCTGAAGGTCTTGTAATGAGTGCGCGTAGCTCTCAGTAATGCGCCCCTCTGCGAGCAGGGAATCGACATCGCAGCGCTTGAGATACATGTCCAGAAGATCGGCCAGCGTTGATGATGTATCGGTCGGGTCGAGGCGAAGCGCAGTCTTCTTTCCGGTAACCTGATCAGCCATTTGCAGAATATGGTTCATCTGCATATTTTATGGCAAATAGGGCCAATGCGATATACGGTGTCGGCACAGGTTCTCTACCGAAGTAACCCTACGCAAACCGGTCTATCTTGAACATCCCCACATTGTGTTGAGTCTCACCATTGATAGCCATATCCGCAAGAATCTCGCCAACCACGCTACAGAACTTGAAGCCGTGCCCAGTAAATCCAGCCGCTACGACAATTGCTGAATCGGGCTTAAGACGATCAATCAGAAAATGCTCGTCCGGGGTGTTGGTGAACATGCAGGCCTTCATTGATAGCGTAGGGCCGGCAGCATCAGGAAAATAGCGCTCGACGGCTTGCCGCAGCATCGACTCGTCTCGGCTATTGGGCTCGCGGTCGATTGTATCCGGGTCGACGATCTCTTCCAGATGATGAAGTCGACCGATCTTGAAGCCCGGTACGTCAAATGCAGGGAATCCGTAGAATTGTCCTTCTTCGACCATTAAAAGAAATATTGGAAACGTCTCCGGCGTGTACGACTCGGGCTTCAGGGGCTCCGTCCAGATTAGCACCTGCCTTTCGGGGACAGCGTTTGGCGCCAGTTCAGGAAGCAGTTTGCCGGTCCAGGCTCCGGCACATATCACAGCTGTTTCCACCTCGTACTCACCCTGGTCGGTCACGACACGAACGCCACTGGATGTCTCCGATATGTCCATGGCCTGCTCTTTCGTATGCACTTTGGCTCCATGCTCTTGCGCGCCTGCAACCTGTAATTCGATGCAACGCTCTGGTGTGAGAAAGCCCGCGTCCGCCTGGTATATGGCCTGGACCTCTGAGGGAAGGCTAAATCCGGGGAACCGCTTGCTGAGTTGGTCGCTAGTGAGAATATCGTGCTCAAGCTCGTGCTCAATGCAGGAACTGAGGGCACCCTGAAAAAGTCGGCTGTCGGGGAGACCGGCGTCTATGCCTCCAGTTATATGAAGAATCTGCTCGCCTGCAGAGGCTTCCAGGTCTCGCCAGAGTTCGTACGACCGGCGCAACAAAGGCACGTAGCTTGGGTCCTCGTAGTAGGCCATGCGGATGATGCGAGTCACCCCGTGAGAGGAGCCCATGTCGTGGGCAATGCCAAATCGCTCAATCCCCAATACCCGTTTGCCACGTTGGGCCAGGTGGTAAAGAGCAGCGCTACCCATGCCACCTACACCTACAACGATCGCATCGAACTTCTCACTCTGAGTCATCTATCACCTCCGCTGGCTTTCCAGCTTCTCATTTTGGCATTAGTATATTTAGGTTTTTCTGGACTTATGACATATAATACTCTCCGCCAAATTTCCCTACCACAAGGGCATTTACAACCGGCCGTATTAAGGAGCAAATAATGAAATTTTCTATAGCCGTCCTGCCAGGCGACGGTATCGGACCAGAGGTAATCCAGGAAGCTACAAAGGTCCTGAACGCGGTCGCCCGCAGGTTCGGCCACGACTTCGAAATCGAGGAGGGTCGAATAGGGGGCAACGCTATCGATGAGTTCGGCACGTCGCTGCCCGAGGCCACCGAGGAGCTGATCTCCGATACGGATGCCGTGCTATTCGGCGCAGTTGGTGGACCCAAGTGGGACGACCCCAGAGCGAAGACCCGACCTGAAGACGGCCTACTGGCCATGAGAAAATTGCTCGGTCTGTACGGCAACGTACGACCAGTAAAGGTCTACCCTCAGCTCATCAACACCAGCCCGATCAAACCCGAGTACCTAAAAGACGTGGACATGATAATCCTGCGAGAGCTTACGGGCGGACTGTATTTTGCGAAACCCAAACGCCGCTGGGAGACGTCTCGCGGGCGCAGGGGCGTCGATACGCTGAAATACACCGAGCAGGAGATCGAGCGAATTCTGCGCATGGCATTTGAGATGGCCATGGGCCGAAGGAAGCTGGTTACTTCTGTGGATAAGGCCAACGTCATGGAGACCAGCAGGCTTTGGCGAGAGATCGCGGAGGAGGTTTCCAAAGACTTCCCGGAGGTTGAACTGGAGCACATCCTGGTTGACGCTGCGGCCATGCAACTGTTGAAGAACCCGAAGCACTATGACATTGTCGTCGCAGAGAACATGTTCGGCGATATTCTGTCAGATGAGGCGTCGGTGCTGTCAGGCTCCATGGGCATGCAGCCTTCCGCTAGCCTGGCTGGACTTCCCCGCAAGGGACGCCGGGGCAAGCGCGCCATCAGCCTGTACGAACCTATCCATGGCAGCGCGCCGGATATTGCAGGGCAGGGTATTGCCAACCCTATTGGCACCATCCTGAGCATGGCCATGCTTCTCAGGTATTCATTGAATCTGGAAGAAGAGGCCGCAGCGGTTGAACGCTCGGTGGAGGGCGCATTGGCTGAGGGTTACCGAACGCCGGACATCGCGGCAGACGGTGGCGAGGTGGTCAAGACCACAGACATGGGGGACATCATAGCTGGCGGCGTTTAGGCTGGGCCTCAGTTCTGGAGGCATAAATCTGAGACCCGCCAGAATCGATGCTAAATTAAGATAAAAATACAAAAGAAAACAAAAAGGAGGCCGTTAATGGCCTCTTTTTTGTTTCCTGTACCACAATCCTAGTGATGATGCCCTGAAGCGGCAGAGAAGTCCGTCTTGGGCGCCGACACAAAGAGCAGCACCACTGCACTTACGACGAAGAGAGCCGCCACATAGAGGAAGGTATCACCAGCGCCCCTGCTGTCGTAAATCCAGCCAGCGATTATCGGAGATGGTGCGGCAAATAGGAACCTGGCGAAGGACAGCACACCGAGGATCGTGGTGGCCACGCCTTCCTCAGAAACGTCCAGCGCGAGAGCCGTGAGTACTGGCTGGTCCCCAAAAAGGAACGTTCCGAGAAGCGCTATGATCAGAATCAGAACCGGACCACTGGCCGCCGACGACAAGAAGAATGTCAACACAGCAAGGAACAGCATTCCTGGGATAAGAACATTCTTCCTTCCCAAGCGGTCGGACAGGTATCCGACCACAGGCGTTGAGACTATGCCCACCGCCATTAGCAGGCCTAAATGCAAGTTCCATTCCAATGCATTCATCCCCAGATCGCGAAGGAACATGGGTAAGAAGGTGACCAAGGCAAGGAACGCCATGCCTCGAACTCCGCCAACGAACGCCACCACCCACAACACGCGATTTCGCAATACGCCTTTTGTGGCCTGCCACTGTTCATTGCGAGACGGGGACACATCCTGGTCTTGACTGTCTCTGCCAATATACCTGAAAGACCAGTAGACCAGGAACGCCAGGAATATGGGCACGGCGGCATAAATGCTTATTATATCTTTCCATGCCATGAATCCCAGGAGCAACCCGGTAATAGGAGGCGCTAGCGCGTCGCCGACCTGGCCGCCAACACCGTGAAACGAGAGTGCCGTCCCTCTACGCCGCGTGAAATGATGCGAAAGCGATGCCATTGCCGGTAGGTGCCAGATCGATGAAGCTATGCCTACGATGGCCATGCCTACAAGAAGTGCCGGATAACCAGGAGCCAGGCCGACAACCAGCCAGCCTACGCCGAAGACAGCCATGCATAGTCCAAGAATGAGGCCCCAATATTTCCTGAACGCGTCGGCAATTACCCCGCCTGGCAGAGTCACTAGACCAGACGCGATTTCCCGGGTCGTAGCGATGCCGCCCATAGCAACAAAACTTAGACCAAAATGATCCTGCACTACAGGCGACATTGCGGTGAAGCTCTGGGAAAACCAGTGGAACACTCCGTGGCCGCCGGTCAGCGCCGTAATGATGAAACCACCGCGACGCCTTATGTCCTTGTCGTGTCCATGTTCGTGGGAGTCATGTTCGTGGGAGTCATGTTCGTGAGCATCATGGTCGTGCTCGTGATGTTCGTGGTCATGTTGATGATCCGAGTGATCACTAGGTGTTGGCTGTTCTTCCATTAAAATGATCCTTTGATAGGTAGCAATACAGGATTGTCGGTGCTTCGGCTCGCGGGCAGTAGTGCGCAGCACTATTCGTCATACAGGTGCGCCGATCTATTCAAAAACCACTCGAAGTTTCTCACAAATTCATCATTAGTGCATTTTCTATCTTCACGACTTCCTCATGCGGGCAGTGGCATACTCAGGATGAGCGGTAAATGGACGCTAGGGCGTGCTAAAATTAACAATTCGGAGATTACCAAATAACGTAACACACCTTGAAATTCAGCGGCAGGAGCGATACTAGATGTTCAAGAAATTGACAGTTCCATTGGATGTTTCTTAACTCACGGAAGGCATTCCTCCGTACATAACAGACATGGCAGCCAGCCTTGGCACATTTGTACTGCAGCTTTCCGTCGTTAATCTTGACGCCATCAAGTCTCCGGGCCGGCTTGTTGAGGCTGAAGGAAGTGGCGCTGCGCGCTTGGAATCTGCAGGGACAACAGCAAGCATCGTTGAACTAACACCTCGAAGGGGAACTGAAGTTGCTGAATTGTAAAAGTGTGTCTCAACTCATGGACTAGTCTAATGACCTGCAAATGTGAAATCAGGAATTTAACTCTCTGCCATTCCCATCTTCAGTATGATCTTCCACTCCTTCGATGTGACTGACTGAATCGACAAGCGGGAGTTGTTGACCAGAACCATCTTCTCCAGGCCCTTGGTATTCTTGATCTCCGGCAGGCTGACAGGCCGCGTAAACCCTGTGCCCGCCTTAATGTCCACCATGTACCAGATGGGGTTATCCGGCGTGCTCTTGGCATCAGGATGCTCGGAATCCGGATCCCATGCCGTATCGTCGGGGTAGCCCTCTCGCACGACAACAGCCGTACCCACCACAGCATTGGGCTTGGCGTTGGAGTGGTAGAACAGCACCTCGTCTCCGACTTTCATTTCGTCCCGCATGTAGTTCCTGCCGGTGTAGCTTCGAACGCCATCCCACTCGGCCGTCTGGTCGTCTTCGCCCTGGAGGTCTGAGAACGAGTATGCGCCGGGTTCTGATTTCATTAGCCAGTATCGTTTTGCTGCCATAATATCCCCCGAATGGTATTTCCTGTAAAATCCAAAACATATGCTGCGAATTGACGGGATTTTAGCGCAGTCGCATACCAGATGGGAATACGTGGGTGTAGTTGAGCGAACAAAACGCCAGTGCAGAAGCCGCAAAGGCCAGGATTAGCACACCGAAGGAGTTTCTCGGATTCCATCCGGGAGAGGACCGTCGCCTGGCCGACTGGCCTCAGATCACAGACTACTTTCATCTGCTAAGCAGTCTTTCGGACAGAGTCGTCACGCAAGATGTCGGCAAGACCACAGAAGGCAACCCGTTCCTCATAACAACTATCTCCTCCCCTGAAAACATAGCCAACCTCGACAAGTACCGCGCCATTCAGAAGCGGCTTGCAGACCCCCGCACTATCAGAGACGAAGCTGGGGCCGACCGATTCATCGCCGAAGGCAAGGCAATCGTGGCGGTGACCTGCAGCATACACGCCACCGAGGTTGGTGCCACTCAGATGTCGCCTCTGCTGGCATACCACCTGGCAACCAGCAACGATGAGAGCGTCCTGCGCATCCTGGACGAGGTAATTCTTCTGCTAATCCCGTCGCTAAACCCAGACGGGCTGATATCCGTGAAGAAGTGGTACGACAGCACTATTGGAACGTCGTATGAAGGCGTAATGCCGCCTTTTCTTTACCACAAGTACACGGGCCACGATAATAATCGAGACTGGTTCATGTATACGCAGGCCGAGACTCGGCTGGTCCTGGAGCACTGTCTGAACGCCTGGCACCCGCAGATCGTTTACGATCTACACCAGACCCGTACCACCGGCATGCGCATGATCCTTCCGCCCTTTGTTGACCCTGTAGGGCCGAACGTGGACCCCATTTTGCAGAGCGAGCTGGCCGTACTAGGCACCTCTATGGCAGCGGAACTTACTGCTCAAGGCAAGGCCGGTGTGGCCGTCAATGTCGTTTACGACGCCTACAGCCCCAACAGGACCTACCAGCACTACCACGCCGGCATACGTCTCCTGTCCGAGGCCGCCAGTGTGCGCATAGCAACGCCTGTCGAACTGCACCGTACTCAGCTCAGCTCGGACCGTGGCGAAACTCCCACTGAGAAGTCCTGGAACCATCCTATGCCTTGGAAGGCGGGACCCTGGCGTCTTCGTGACATTGTAGACTACGACTTCTCCGCGGTGATGGCCTGTCTGAACAACGCCGCCCGCAATAGAGACACCTGGATTCGCAATTTCTACAAGGTCGGCAAGGCCGCGCTTACGTCGAACCTAGGCCCTTTCGCATACCTCATACCGGAGCAGCAGCGCGACGCTCACGCCACGGCAGAGCTTCTAAGCATCATGGAGATGGGCCTGGTAGAGATACAGGAGGCTTTGCAGGCGTTTCAGGCCGACGGGTTGACCTACTCGCCGGGCACCAGAGTCATTCTCACATGCCAACCCTACGGGGCCTTCGCAAAGACTCTTCTCGAACCGCATGCCTACCCGGACTTGCGAGGCGAATCGGATGGCGCTCCAAAGGCACCTTACGATGTCACGGCCCACTGTCTGCCTATCAAGATGGGCGTGGATGTCTACGAGGCAAAAGCGCCATTTGTGGCAGAGCTGAAGCGTCTGAGAAATGTGAAGCCGCCGAAAGGGCGCGTGCTGGTCAACGGCCACCGCAGCATCGACGCATACCTCATACGACCGGAGACGAACGCCAGCATACGGGCGATCAATAAGATTTTAGAGAACGGCGGCAAGGTCTCCAGGGCCAAGGAGCCGATTCTCACAAACGGCACCCACTATCCGCAGGGCACGTTCGTTGTCCAGTGCGACAACGGCATTGCCAAGATCGTCGAGTCCATCGCCACCGACTTGTCCGTCGACTTCGCCGCAGCTTCGGATATTCCATCCACCGCCTCATTGGACCTCAGGACTCCCAGAATCGGCGTTTACAAGAGCTACGTACCCGCCGTTGAAGAGGGCTGGACCCGCTACGTTTTTGACGAGTACGGCTTCGCCTACGAATCGATCAGCGACGGCGACATACAGCAGGGGGACCTGCACCAGCGCTTCGACGCCATCGTCCTGCCTCATCAACATACGCGCCATTTGCACCAAGGTCATAGCACCAGCGACTACCATCCTGACTACACCGGTGGACTCGGGGACAAGGGCGTAGATCAGTTGCGGGCTTTCGTCGAGGACGGCGGAACGCTGGTCACGTGGGACAGCTCGTCAAGATACGCCATTAGGTACCTGGA
>CAUZQF010000022.1:0-16943 GCA_963581905.1 Dehalococcoidia bacterium | reverse complement strand
CTGCGACTGCAGCGATGGTGTCTGCAGGATGTGGGAAGAGAAGAAGGAAGTAGTCCTATCCCTAGACGGCGCTGACAAGAAGGCCAAGGTCTAGTTTAGAGAGTCATTAGTGACAGCAATTAAAAGGGTGGTCGTTGTAGGTTCGAGATCGAGCCCTTTGGCGCTGGCACAGACCGAAGAGGTCATTGGCCTGCTCAACGCCGCACATCCGGATACTCAGTTTGAAATTGTACCCCTGTCCACGCGGGGGGACCGTGATAAGACGAGTCCCCTCCTGAGCATGGACAGGGGTATGTTTGTTAAGGACATTGAGGCCGCCCTGCTGTCCGGCGAGATAGACTTCGCCGTCCACAGCGCAAAGGATCTCCCCGCCGATCTGCCAACAGGACTCACGATCGCCGCGCTTACCAAACGTGAAGACCCACGGGATGTTGTCGTTAACAGATGGAACGTCTCTTTCGACGATCTACCAACCGGCGCGATATTGGGAACCAGCAGCCCGCGTAGGGTAGTTCAGCTAAAGTCCCGACGGCCTGACCTTGAGTTCTTTGCCGTAAGAGGCAACGTAGGGACTCGGCTGGAAAAATCAGGCACAGATGAGTACGACGGGGTCATTCTGGCGGCGGCGGGCATTATTCGGCTGGGCCGCGCTTCTGAAATAAGCGGATACCTGGATCCTCAGGTCTGCATCCCGGACGTCGGTCAGGGGGCTCTGGCCATAGAGTGTAGAGAAGACGATGCTGCTACTATGAACCTACTGTCAGCAGCAGAGCACACGCTCACGAGTATTGCGGTACGCGCAGAACGCGCTTTCCTGACGGCCATAGGCGGCGGCTGCACAGTTCCGGTTGCGGCACACGCCACGGTTGATGGCGATTCGCTGCGTATGTCTGCCATGGCTTCAAGCCCTGACGGTTCCGAGTTGATACAGCTTGAGGACACCTTCAACATTGGTGCCCCTGAACTGGCAGGCGCAGCCTTGGCGACACAGCTTCTGCAGCGCGGCGCCAGGAAAATCTTATAGAAACAACCATAGAGATAACATGACAAAAGGAATTGTTTATCTGGTCGGCGCAGGCCCTGGTGATCCTGGCCTTATTACGGTCAAGGGCCTAAGCCTCATACAGTCAGCAGAAGTTATTGTTCACGATCGCCTGGTAGACAGGCGGTTGCTGAAGCACGTCTCCCCCACTGCCGAACTTATGGACGTTGGCAAGATTCCGGGCAGACGCGACAATCGCCAGTCTGATATCAATGCGTTGCTTGTCGACCTGGGCAATAAGGGCAAGCGCGTGGTCCGGCTCAAGGGAGGCGACCCCTTTGTATTTGGCAGGGGCAGCGAAGAGGCAGGCGAGCTACGCCAGGCCGGTATTCCGTTCGAAATAGTCCCCGGCATAACCTCGTCGATCTCGGCGCCTGCGTATGCTGGGATTCCAGTGACCCATCGCGGACTGTCTTCGCATTTCACGGTGGTGACAGGAAACGAGGACCCAGATAAGCCCGAGTCTGTTATCCAGTGGGACAAGCTGGCGCAGATTGGCGGCACGCTGGTTGTTCTAATGGGCTGGGAGAACCTCCCTGGCATTGTGGAGAAACTTCTGGCGGCCGGACGAAAGCCAAGCACGCCCGTTGCCATGGTCCAGTGGGGAACGGAGCCACACCAGAAGGCCGTCACAGCTACTTTGGAGACCATTGTCCGTGTGGCCAAGGAATCAGACTTGGGCTCGCCTGTCGTCACGATTATTGGAGAGGTTGCCAGTCTGAGGGACGGATTGGCCTGGTACGATAACAGACCTCTCTTCGGCAAACGCATCTTGGTCACCAGGACGAGAACGCAGGCTGGAGCACTCTCCGACCTGCTGGTCCAACGCGGCGCAGCTGCAGTAGAGCTGCCCACAATCGAGATTCAACCGCTGAACGACTATCCCGAACTGGATATAGCGCTGAGCGAGTTGAGCAAGTTCGACTGGGCCATTTTCGCCAGCACCAACGCAGTGGACGTCGTGTTCCAGCGCCTGGAACTCGCGGGCATGGACGCTCGCGCTTTCGGCACGGTCAAGCTGGGCGCTATTGGTCCGGCGACAGCAGGTGCGCTGCGCAGACGTGGGTTGAATCCGGATTTTGTACCGGAGTCATTTGTCTCTGAAGCCGTAGTGAGCGGTCTGAAGGACCTGGGCATGGCGGGCATGAAGGTGCTATTACCTCATGGCGACATCGCGAGGGACACACTTACCAATGGCTTAACAAACTTGGGCGCAGTCGTAAGCCGAGCGCTGGCCTATCGCACAGTGACACCTGATGATTCGGAGAATTTGGCCAAGGAAATTTTAGCGGAAGGTGTGGATGTAGCAACCTTCAGCAGCTCTTCCACTGTCACGAATCTTTGCAAATTAATAGGCAACGTAGACAAGCTGTCCAAGATCACAATTGCCTGTATTGGGCCAATTACGGCTGCCACCGCTAGAGAAATGGGCCTGAAAGTTGATATAGTGTCTGAAGAGCACACTATCCCTGGAATGGTTGAGGCCATAGAAGAATACTTTTCGCAGGAGGACTGACGCTATGAGTAGCTTTCCTCAGGTGCGTATGCGGAGGCTGAGAGAGTCCCCGGCTATGCGTAAGATGACACTGGAGACTCGTCTCTCAGTGTCCGATTTTATCTATCCCATATTTGTTACCCACGGTCGAGACGTTCGCAAAGAGATCGACCCTATGCCAGGTATGTATCAGCTTTCGCTGGACCATCTACTTTCAGAGGTCGGTGAGGTTGAAGCTCTGGGCATCCCAGCTGTATTACTTTTTGGTATTCCCGCAACCAAAGACGAAATGGGCACAGAAGCCTATGAGGAACATGGCATAGTTCAGGAGGCCATTCGCGTAATCAAGCAGGCCGCCCCGGACATGATGGTCATAGGTGATGTTTGCCTTTGCGAGTTCACTGACCATGGCCACTGCGGCGTCGTAGAGGATGGCCGCGTGGACAATGATAAAACGCTGGAGCTTCTGGCAAAAATGGCGCTCTGCCAGGCTGAGGCTGGCGTGGATATGGTGGCACCTTCCGCTATGATGGATGGTCAGGTTGGCGCAATTCGAACCGCTCTGGACGCCAACGGTTACGAGAACCTGCCAATTATGGCCTACGCCGCCAAATTCGCCTCTGCCTTCTACGGGCCCTTCCGCGTTGCGGCTGAGTCCTCACCGCAATTGGGCGATCGCAAGGGTTACCAGATGGACCCGGCTAATACCCGCCAGGCCCTTCGAGAGATCGAACAAGACATCCAAGAGGGCGCAGACATAGTGATGGTCAAGCCCGCGCTGTCTTATATGGATGTCATCTCGACGGCTAAAGAGACCTTCGGCTACCCTGTGGCGGCTTATAACGTCAGCGGCGAATATGCCATGGTAAAAGCGGCGGCGGAAAACGAGTGGATCGACGGCCAGCGTATTACCCTGGAGATTCTTACGTCCATCAAGCGCGCCGGCGCAGACATGATTATCAGCTACCACGCAAAAGAGGTTGCCCGCTGGCTTGAGGGCTAGGCTTACCTACTTAGCCACTACAGACCAAACATAAGCGACGCATATTCGAAGGTGCCCCACCTTGCTGGCGGCCATATGCGTCGGCTAATTCTTCCGACAAGTGCCTCTTGCGCCACTGGGCCGTAGTCGCGGCTGTCTGTGCTGTGCACCCTGTTGTCCCCCATGAGGAAGTACTCATCTTCGCCAATCTGCCACGAGTGATTACCAGTGCCCAGGTATGCCGGTAGCCCATTCAGGTACGGCTCCGGGAAGTGGTTGTCGTCAATCAGCAGCAGCCCGTCTTGCAGCGACAGGCATTCTCCCGGCAGGGCCACGACCCGTTTGACGAAATGCCTTCCAGGCTGTCCCGAAACCCTGGTTACGACAACGTCGCCCCGTCGCACTGTTGCCCTTCCAGTCGCCAGACGATTCACAATAAGAACGTCACCGTCACTAAGAGACTGTTCCATGCTGTCGCCTTGGACTGTGAATATCCTGGTCATTCTGAATATATGCAAAGCAGCCAATCCATGTATTAATAGCGAAAAGACGCTAAAACTTGCGCCACGTTAGCGATTATTGTATCTTTTTTACACTCTTTGATTAACACTGAAAAGGACGGTACTTCCATGAAACTACGACAACTCCTACACTTCAAGATAGCCGAAGCGCACTGTGACGTTCCCTGCGGAATATACGATCCCATTTCTGCCAAGATCGCAGCGCAGACCGTATTGAAAATGACCATGAGAATCCAGGGGCTTGAGGCCAACACCTCTGACTCGGCTGGCGATCGGCAGACCTACGCAAACAATGTGGGCCGCTACGTCATCGTAAAGGAAGAGCACGCCACTATCGCCAAGAGAGAGCTGGACATTCTTTGGCACGACTACTTCCGGCCAGACCACCTGGAGACCTACCCGGACCTACACACCAAGTTCTGGAACGCCACCAAGCTGGCCTCGCAGACCAAGCAGGCTGTTAACCTGGAAGCCGCCCAGCAGCTGGTAGCCGCAGTGGACGAGCTTGCCACGATTTTCTGGGCCACCAAGGGCGTGACTTACAGCGACCCTAATTCGGACGTTCGCTTCGGCGCCTAGTCCAAGTCAGTAGACACTATGTAAAAGGGGCGCTTACTTAAGCGCCCCTTTTATTTACGCACCTCTTTTGTAAATTTCATTGTTACCCATGTCTGAATTGAAGATCGCAAGAAAAACCGTCCACCCATCAGATCCTACTAGGGTTAGCTCACCACCTTTTGGTATGAAATAAGCATCTCCCTGATTGACAACTATCTTATCGCCATCGATAGTGAGTTCCATGCTCCCCTGTAGCACGAACCCACTCTGTTCATCCGTGTGCCTGTGTATAGGCATTACGGCATGTGGCGCCATCTCCACGAGGCGCATGGTCTGACTATGCCCTGACATGACGCGGACTGTGATACCGGGTGCGACATTTATCCGTTCGACATCATCTGAATGGATGAAATACTGCACATTGAAACCTTTGAGATTCCTGCTTTAATCTGATTTATTGTTGGTTCTCAAGTCTTGTAGTCTTCTCTTGGTGGACTGAATATGTCGACGCATAGCGCCCAGCCATCAGAACCGACCAGGCTGTGCGGAACGTCACCGGGTATCATGTACGCGTCGCCTTGCCGCATAGTCTTGGTCTCACCACCGATAGTGAAATCGAACTCACCCTGAAGTACTACGCCGCCCTGTTCATTTGAATGACTGTGGGTTGGCAGCACCGCATTCGGGGCGATCTCCACCATGCTCATCATGATGTTTTCGCCGGACATGATTCGCAAAGTAATGCCTGGAGCAAGTTCACGCCGCGATATTTCGTTCGGGTTTAGGAAATATTTCAAAGCTTTATCCAATTTGAATCTCCACTAGCGCGTTACACTACTTAGCTTCACGCGCTTTTTTGTCAGCAATGCGTAAACATGAAGTTATGAAATCGTTGGCTGGCGTAGGTACGCCCAACTCATGGCCCTTTTTCGAGACCGCACCATTTAATACGTCTAGCTCCAGAGGATTGCCAGCTATCAGGTCCAAGTACATCGACGATAGAAAGTCCTTCTCCTTGAGAAAACCGGCCAACGTGTTCTTTACAAGATCGCTGTCTAGGCAAACTCCAGAGGCCTTGCCCACGCTGTAAGCCTCCTGCATCACCTGCTCAGTCATTGCCAGCGTCTCCGGCGCTCTCAGCACGTCTTCGAATGACGCGCGAGTTATGCAGCTCATCCCACTTAAGGCACAGATGTAGACCAATTTGTTCCATAGCACTTTTAAGACGTTGTCGGACAGGAGCACATCGATGCCGGCGTTCTTCATTTGGCCTTCGATTTTCACCGCTCTGTCTGTAATCTCGCCGTTGGGTTCGCCGAAAGATATTCGCAGGGAATTGCCGACGTCAGCGATGACTCCGGGGGCCTTGCGCATGGCGTCGATATAAGTTGCCCCCAAAAGCACCTTGTCGGACCCAAACCGGCTCGCCAACTGATCACCGCCTCCAATGCCATTCTGAAGGGTGAGGATCGCGGTATCGTCTCCTACAGCAGGTGCGATGACGTTCATTCCTTCTTCATTATGATAGCCCTTGACGCAGAACAGCACTAGTTCTGCCTTCCAGGTGCCGTCTGGTCGCTCCACTGCCTTTGGGTGCACAACAAAATCGCCCGCTGTGTAACTTTCCACCCTAAGCCCTTTTTCGTTTATGGTTTCAAGGTGTGATCCTCTAGCGACAAATGTTACGTCTTCACCTGCTCTGGACAACAGACCTCCATAGCAGCCACCCACTGCGCCAGAGCCCATTACGAGAATCGTCATTAACTTCGTCCTCCGGTGTGTAATATTAGTCCGGTTTGTGCCTTCCTGCAAAGGCGTTCGATAAGACAATTGTTTCTTTTCATGAATTTGACATCCCATGCCTGCGAAACTAGACTTGTGCCTACTCATTAACTAGTGGATGAACGGCCATAAAGGAGACTGATAATGAAATTCGGACTGCTATACGAAATGCAGCGGCCCCATGGGTATGATTACAAGATTGACTACACTACTCTGATTGAAGAGACGTTGGAGCAGTGCATACTGGCAGACGAAGTGGGATTCGATTACCTGTGGTTTGTAGAGCACCACTTTCTGACTAGCTTTTCCGGTTCTTCAGCACCTGAGGTTATTATATCGTCGCTGGCCAAATTAACGAAAAGGATTCGCTTGGGCTTCGGCGTTGTAGTTCTGCCACATCACCATCCGGTGCAGGTTGCCGAGCGTCTTGCCATGGTTGATCACCTGTCTGGCGGGCGCGTCGAGTTCGGTGTGGGTCGTAGCAGCCCCTATGAGCAGTTAGGTCTGGGCGTCGATCCAAGAGATACTCGAGAAATTATGGAAGAGGCCTTACAGCTTGTGCCAAAGATTTGGCAGAGTGAGGGCAACTTCTCCTATGACGGCAAGCATTTCAACATTCCAGAGCGAGAGATTCTGCCCAAGCCAAAACAGGACCCGCATCCACCTATCTGGATGGCCTGCACTCAGCCAACTAGCTACGAAATGGCGGCTGAACACGGCGTAGGTGTGCTGTCATTTGGCTCTGGAGCGCCAGCTGGCATGAAGCAGCACATAGACAACTATCGTGAGAACATCAAGAAGGCCAATCCCGTTGGCGGCTTCGTGAACAACCAGTGGGCAAACTTTACCCTGGGCCACTGTGGAGACAACAATGCGGAGGCACAGCAGTTAGGTGCCAACGCTATCAAGGAGTTCTTCGGGCCGAACAGGCCATATACTGCCGACCGCAAGGATGTGTACGATCGGCTGCTAGAGGCTTGGGGTGGTGTTCCCGATCATTTGCAGGCAAACTTCTCCCGCTTTCAGGGCGGCGAAGAGGACCTGGGAGGCGGCGGAGCGTCTAGGAATGCGCTGGGCGAGCTTCCACCAGAGCTTCTGGCCGAGCGCGGCGTTATCGTTGCCGGCGACCCCGATAGCTGCATCCAGTGCGTCAAGCGCCATGAGGAAATCGGTGTCGACCAGACGCTGCTCATCATGCAGAGCGACCAGATTCCGCATGCCAAGGTAATGAAGTCCATCAAGCTCTTCGGCGAGCAGGTGATACCAGCCTTCAAGAGCTAGACTCTTCTAAATAAAAAGCAAAAAATCCCGGGTGCTTCGATATCGAGGTCACCCGGAATTTTTTATTGCTTTCGAATCGGCGTGTTTAGCTGTTCAGTCATAACGGCGTGCTAGTGTGTGCCAATTGATTCTGATTATGCGAACTAGACGCGACCGCTGATTGGCTTACGCAGGCCTGACTTACCGCATATCGTTAGTGCTTCATCTCAACGATGGCGTTGCTGTACAACTCCGTGCCGACGTTGGTTACCTTGTGAAGCGAGCCCTGCTGCCCCATGACCACCTGGCCCAACGCAAGGTCGAGAACAGACTCAGAGCCGTCCTCGTACTCAGCTTTTAGCTTTCCGGCGCGGGTTACGATGAAGGTGTAGTGCATGGAATGGCGATGCCACTCGCTGGACTGCTCTGGCTCCAGAATCAGGTCCCAGACCCGAACATGCTCGTTCTCCCAGACCATTTCCGTACCTACGTCGCCTAGTATTCGTTCTGTCATGATTCCCCTCCAAACATTATTGAACACAAATTAAACGAGGGAAGGCTAAATGGCAAATTTCGAGTGGTAGTTCGGAAGCGATCGAAATGAAGATGAAGCTGTTAATTCATAGTAGGCATGGCTAACCTTGCGGGCCATGCCTACTATTCAAAATTAGTCGTTGCCAGTAGCTTGGACCGGCACTGGTGACGCGGACCTATCTGACTCGTCTTTCTCCCAATCTGGGATGAGCAGGCGCTTGGTTGGCTCCAGCATCAGAATGCCGACAAAGCCGAACAGGCTGGCACCGATAGAGATCATCAGCGCAATATTGTAGCTGCCGGTGATGTCATAAATCGGCCCACCAATCCAGCCACCTAAGGCCATTCCCAGTCCTGCGCCAAGCATCTGGGTGCCATGAGCTGAGCCAATGGGCGCCAGCCCGAAGTAACGCCGGTTCAGAATCGGGAACCCGCCTGACTCGCCGCCGTAGCCTATGCCGAAGGTCGCGGCGAAGACGTAGAAGAGCCATAGGTCGTGAGTCCAGAACAGCATGATGACCGGCAGCGCCTGAAGCACGTACGCCGTCGCCATAACAGGCTTAGATCCAAAATTATCGGAGAGTATGGGTGTCGCCATACGTGAGAATACGCTTACGCCGGACATTACAGTCAGAAGTCCGGCGGCGGCTACAACAGATACTCCTTCGCTAACCGCTAGAGGCACGATGTATATGATGATAACGGCGTGTCCGACGCAGCCCAGGAAGTGTATGGAGCACATGTTCCAGAACACTGTTGTCTTGCGCATGTAAGAGGAGTACCGCTTGACCTTCTCGGGGTCGGGCCTTCCTTTTCTCTCCACAGGGTCGCCAGGCCGGGAGCCGTACGGTAACACTCCAACGTCTGATGGACGGTTGCGGAAGAACACCGTCATGACGGCCATGATGGCCCCCCCGCCCAATGCTATGACCAGCACGCCATTCTGCCAACCAAGGTTATGCACCAGCATACCTATGATAAGCGCGCCGATGGCTGGCCCCATACCCCTGGAGCCCATGATGATGCCCATGCCAACGCCCAGGCGACGTCGGAACCAGGACATGCCGGCAGGTATAAGTGGGACCAGGAACAACGCCTGTGCTACGCCTAAAATTAGACCAAAAGTTACATAAAGATGCCATGGCTCTCTCACCATTGCGGTCAGAGAGGCGCCTATGACGAACAGGGCTACTCCCAGGGCCATGGAGCGACGTGCGCCGTAGCGGTCGCCAAACATTCCGGCGAAAGGAGACACAAGGGCTGTGGTAATCGCCGTGATGGCGTACGCCAAGGTAATAGAGCCCTGACTCCAGTCGAACGTGGTGCTGAGGGGGTCGATAAGCACGCCGAAGGCCATTCGCAGTGATGCGCCCACCATCTGCATGCCTGCGATGATAGCGACTACGACCCAAACGTAATGGACGTATATCGCCTTGACTTGGGTTACGGGGTTGTCGGAGGGTTCTTTTGATTCAGTATCGTTGGCCAATTAGTAGGCTTCCCATCGTTGCTGAGGCTGCGGAGAACTATATGCCGCGCAATTACTGATGATACCATACTGAATCGTATTACAGCTATGCTCCGGTTGAAACCGAAATTTGGACTCATTTGAGGTTATCTTTCAAATGTAATTACCATAGTTGTCTTATTCAACTGCTCTCCCATATCCATTCCAAGGATAAATGCTTTAAACGGACCTATAAAGAGGCCACTTCTTCATAGCATTCATCACTGTCAGCTTCATCAAGGTACTCGCCAATTAGGGAAGCCAATTCGCCGACATTGAGGTAGAGGTAGAAATCTTCGCCCCCCGTCATTTCCTCCATTAGTCTCGTAAACACAGGAGAATCATCCAGTGACTCAATTTCACCGTTACTTGCATCAATGATCTTCAGCAATGTTTTTTCAGTTGTGCCGATGGCCATTCGATCATCATAAAAAATGTAACCATGTAACCAAGGTTGTAGCCCTCTCCGCCCGGAATTACCCGGTCCCCCAAATATGATCGCCTCCATTCCTCCAACGTCCTTCGGCTCAAAGGAAGCTCCGGCCAAGATGAGGAAAACACCAAGGTCTTGGACAGTGGATTCGGGAGATGTAATGTCGTCAAAGTCAATTAGGCCAGCGAATTGAATAATAGGTTCGCTGCCCGGAACCGGTTCTCCACCCATCACAGCGAAGGTCGCCTCTCCTGCCATCCACTCAAAAATCCCTTCTGCATAGTTAAGTCCCACCATTAATCCAACGGCTATTTCGGGATCTAGATCGGCACCTGCGAACGAACCTACACCTTGATTTTGCATCTCATCCCGGATCGTATTTTCGATTTCTGACCACATCTGATTTAGGCCAAATAAGGACATCATGAATACGGTGTCTGAAGGCAAGTAAGTGGCTGATATCAAGGTGTTGCTTTCTGGGAAATGCAAGGTATCTTAAGCAACGTCACTAGTAATGGTGAACTTGACTCCCATGTCTAAGAACGAGGCTGACCCGCCTGAAAAGTCGGCAGGTCGTCCTGAAATAAGGCGAACTGGCTCCTTTCATCAGCGTCTAATGTAGATGGGACGGAATTTATGACTTCGTCCACATTCAGATAAAATGATGCGAAGCGCGGGTACTGCGAGGTTAAAAACGTCCTGTGGAGAACGAATCACCGCCCGGTCTTCAGGCTGCAGCGATGTGAGCCGACGACCTAGCTCCAGCGCAGCCAGCAACGGGCATGCCTTCGCCTCGCTAATGCTGTGCAGGTTGCATAGCGCCCCGTACGTCGCTTTGCCCAGACCACCGAGGCCATTGAATGTGGACAACACTCTGGAGGCCAGAGTCAGGACGTTTTCGCCTTCAGATCCAATCCGTAGCAGGATTGCAATGAGTTCGGAATTGCTCAGATAGCTGGGGCCGTACTCTCGCAAGCGCTCCCTGGCCGCTCGCGCTGCGGCATATCCCGGATCATTGTGGCGTAACGCGGTTCGATATCTGTGGCCAAATCATCACCTATAGATGGTATGCGGTGGAGATGCCCATAGTTTAATTCCGACCATAGCGGATGCCAACCCTAGCATTATATCGGAGGTCGTGGCGCTATATCCACGGTGACGTTCGCGGTGAAGTTGTTATGAGAGCCCTTGCTGAGTTGCCCGGCTTAACTCCAGCGATTAATGATTTCGTCCGTCAACCTGACCCCTAACCCGGGAACGGTGGGCACGTGAACGAAACCGTCCTCAATGACCAGAGGCTCAATGAACAGCTCTTCGTAGATGGCCGTATGGGTAGGGTCGAACTCCAGCAACTGTGTTTCGGGAAGCGTCGCCATTAAATGCAGTGTGGCCGCAGTTCCAACGCCGCTGGAGTAGTTGTGCGGGCTGGGAATGACGTTGTTGGCAACGGCGTCGTTGCAGATTTGCCGCGCCTGTTCAATGCCACCACAGCGCAGGATGTCCGGCATGGCGAAGTCGCAACCTTTGGCCGCAAACATCGGAGCAAAGCCTTGAGTGGTGTAGAGATTCTCTCCTGTGGCGATCTTCATTGGCAATGCATTACGCAACTGGGCGTGGCCTTCGAAATCCAGAGGCGACAGCGGCTCTTCATACCAGAACAGGTCTGAAGAAGACACTTGCCGACCGAACTCCATTGCTCGATCACGCTGAAATGCCGTATTGACGTCCACCATGAATCCGATACCAGGGCCAATGGCGGCTCGTACAGCCTCAATTCGCTCAATGTCCCGTTGCTCTTCTCCCGGACCGCCGACGTGGGTCTTCATGTACCGAAAACCCCGCTCGACGTAGCTGTTGGCCGTCTCAACCATGCGCTCGACCTCTTCCCAATGCAGGTCACTAGCATAGGCTTCAATCCGGTCCCGTGTCTTGCCGCCGAGCAGTTCGCAGACAGGCACGCCCTCCGCCTGCCCCCAGATATCATGGCAGGCCACCTCAATGGCGCTGATGCCGCAGAGTACGGAACCGCCAGTCTCCCAGAACGCTCTTGAACCGAATAGCTTCGTCCAGAGCGCCGGTATGTCGGTCGGGTCCAGTCCGATGGACATCGGCCCCAGGCGATTGGCCACGATACCTTCCATCAGCTGATCGTCGCCGAAAGCGTCGCCGACACCTGTAATACCAGCGTCGGTCTCTACCAGCACAAATGTAAAGATACGCTGGTCCCTTCCACCCTGGGCGTTACGCTGGGGTCGATCCAGAGGGCGTTTCAACTGGACTGTCCGAACATTTGTGATTTTCAAGAGAAGCCCGCTCCTTGATACTTTTCATTAGCTGTTCGCCGCCGATCACTATGGCAGCCACACAGGGAGTCTAGTCGACCTTCCAAAGAACGTCCATCTCGCAGGCATGCTTGACGAAATCACGAGGCAGAGCCAACTGGGTTATCCATTCGGCAAAGGCATCCAGATGTTTTTTAAGAAGCCCCTGAATATCGTCGTCGACAAGATTGCCATCTGAATCGAAACGCATGGGTGAGAACGCCGAGATCTGAAGTCCTGGTTTGATCATCACTATGGAGCCCGTTTCACAAGGGGTTTCGAGAAGCTGCATCTGGGCCCGCGCCGTACCTGCCCGGCCTCCAGCGCCAATGATGGTTGCGGGCTTGCCCATTAGGCCGCCCTGCTCCCTGTCCCTGGAAGCCCAATCGATAGCATTCTTTAGCACGCCAGACGTTCCCCAGTTGTATTCTGGAGTTGCGAACATGACTGCATCCGCCTCGCGCACGGCGGTCTTCAACGCCACAACAGGCGTTGGGTCTCCCTCTGATTCGAGGTCGCCGTCGTAAAAGGAATGTCCCTGATGTCGAAGATGCTGACTTCCATTCCATCAGGCGTAACCTCTTGGGCCGCACGTAGCAGTCCGCTGTTGAAAGACGCCTTGCGGAGGCTCCCGGATATGCCCAATACACGAAGGTTAGTGCTGTTCATATCTTTTCCCTTAACCTGAAACATTACCTGCCGAACAGTACCTATTTCTCATTTATTGCATAAAATGAGTCTTATCAATGGATGGACCTCAAAACCAGTCCAGGTCAACAGCCTTTCCCGTCGCCAAAGTTCTTCGTAACCAGCAAAGTGTTGAGGCTGCTTTCAGAGTGTTGGGCATGGAACTATCAGCCGCCAATGGCCTGCAATCTACATAACAGTGTTGCGCTATTGACGAGGGACACTCGGTAGGGTTGAATGGTCGCAGCATGTACTAAGCTGGCGAAAGGGAGGTGGTCGTATGGCAGAAACCGATTTGAAATTTGCCGGGTCAATACCCGAGATATATGACGCGTACCTCGTCCCGATGATCTTCGAAACATATGCGACAGACATTGCCAAACGCGTCGCTGTTCTTTCGACAAAAGCCGTACTGGAAACAGCGGCAGGAAGTGGCGCGGTGGCTACATATCCGGAAAGATTCGGGTTCACGTTTTCACGGCTACGCGCTGCGTAAATTTCGCCTTGCCTATAAAAATTTAATGAAATAAAAGGAAGATAAATTGATTAACCGAAACCGCCTGGTGAAGACATTCATGGACCTGGTCCAGATCGACAGCCCCTCTGGTGAGGAAGAGGCCATGGCTCAGGAGATAACGCGCCGCCTGGAGGGCTTCGGCTTCAAGGTGATGCGAGACGAATATGGCAATCTGGTCGCCAACGACGGCGGTGAGAACCCCATACTACTCTCGGCGCACCTGGATACGGTGGAACCCGGTCGGGGGATTAAGCCTTCCATCGATGGTGACCGGATCGTATCCGATGGCACGACCATTCTGGGCGGTGACTGCAAATGCGGTATCGCTGCCATTATGGAGGCCCTGGAGTCGATCATCGAAGACGGCATTCAGCACATCGGTCTCGAAGTGGCCTTCACCCGCGAAGAGGAGATTGGCCTGGTGGGCGCGCGCAACCTCGACCTATCGCTGATCACCTCCAAAGAAGCCATCGTATTTGATGGCGAGGGTCCCGCCAGCCAGATCACCTCAGCCAGCCCGACCTACATCGGATTCGACATCGAGATCACAGGCCGGGCAGCGCACGCCGGCGTAGAACCTGAGAAGGGTATCTCAGCGATTCGCATTGCCGCGGAGCTAATAGTTCGTCTTCCCCAGGGCCGGCTGGACGATCAGACGACCTTCAACGTAGGTTCCATCGAGGGCGGGACCGTCCGCAATGCTGTCGCAGAGACGACTTTGGTGCGTGGAGAGTTCCGCAGCCGTAGCATCGAGTCGCTGGACGAAATTCGTGCGCAGATCTCTGATGCAATTACAGAGGTCAGTGCGATGTTCCCAGAGGCCGCCATTGAAAACCACCTGCACACCGAGTTCGAGACCTACACTCTAACCGACGACGATCCGGCCACAGCCCGGGTTAAAGCGACGCTGCAGGAATTGGGCATGGAGCCAGTTATGCGACCGTCCGGAGGCGGTACCGACGGCAACGTCTTCCGTCTCAATGACATCAGCGCCGTGGTAGTGGGCATGGCCGATCACGGCATGCATACGGTGCGGGAGTACGTCGTTATCCCGGAACTGGTCGATACGGCTCACCTCTGCGAAGCCCTACTACGGAAGCCGTAAACGTTGGCCGCAACATTAACCTACTACGGTCATTGCGCCTTTCTATGGGAAGGAGAGAGCGGCTCAAGGCTGCTGATCGACCCCTTCGGCAACTCGGAGGAGAAGCTCTGGTTTCCCGAACCCTTCCCGTCACTGGCTGCCGACGTTGTCGCGGTGACTCACGACCATTTCGACCACAATCACTTTCACAGAGTGCCCGACTGCCCTACGGTGCTTCGTGGGGAAGGCAAATTCACCTTCAATGAATTCACGATAGAAGGTGCCACGGACATTCACTCTGGTCGCTCTGGTCTGCTGGGCATGAAGAACACTGTTTTCACTATAGATGTCGGAGGAGTCATGTATTGCCATATCGGCGATAATCGCCACGACATGCCGGACGCCGTTGCTCGTTCTGTCGGTGACATCGATGTGCTGTTGATTACGGTGGACGACTCCAAGCATCTGCTCAGCTATGAGCAGGTCGACGAGTTAGTTGCCCGGTTGGCTCCGCGGGTTGTGATACCAATGCATTACTACATTCCCAAATTGACCTCCGTAGAGTCCACGCTCGAATCGGCAGAAGGCTGGCTGGAAACGCAGAACAACGTCCGATACTTAGGTGCCGACAGCTTTACGCTAGGCCAAGACGATATTCCGACCTCGCGACAGGTCTGGGTGATGACTTATGCCAGCGAATGACTTGATTGATGTACGGTTGGCATACGGCAGGGAGGGCCTAACCGTACGGCTGCCGAGAGACAGGACTACCGTGATCCAGCCGACATACGTTCCCGGCCTCCCGGACCAGCTCGGAGCGTTGCAGGCGGCATTGCGCAACCCCATGGGAACCAAGCCTTTAAGGCAACTGGTGCAACCGGGGCAGACCATTGCCATCTCGGTATGCGACATCACAAGGCCAATGCCAAGCAGAGTTGTATTGCCCGCAGTCCTGGCGGAGCTAGGCCACATACCGAGTACCGACATATCCATACTGGTAGCAACAGGGACACATCGGGCAAACTCTGAAGATGAGCTTGCGGGAATGCTCGGTCCTGAGGTGGTCGAAAACTACCGGGTCATTAACCACACTGCTTTCGACAAAAGCACACTCAAACGTCTCGATGACACGCCTACAGGAATTCCCGTTTACCTAAATGAGGTCTGGGCCGACAGCGATTTCCGAATCACGACCGGATTTGTTGAGCCTCACTTCTTTGCCGGATTCAGTGGTGGCCCCAAGATGATCGCCCCTGGTCTGGCTGGCTTCGAAACCATCATGAAGCTGCATGATGCAGAGATGATTGGTAACCCAAAGTCCACGTGGGGCATTACGGTCGGCAATCCCATTCACGACGCTGTACGAGGTATCGCCAAACAGACCGGGGTAGACTTTAGCCTGGACGTGACGATTAATCGCGATCATCAGATTACCAGTGCCTATGCAGGAGAGATGTTCCAGGTGCATGGCGCTGCCTGCCAAGTGGCCAAGCACTCAGCAATGCAAGCCGTGGACGCTCCTTTCGACGTGGTCCTCACCAGCAACAGCGGGTATCCCCTGGACCAGAACCTGTACCAGGCCGTCAAGGGTATGTCTGCTGCAGTTCAGGTTGTCAGGCAAGACGGCACGATTATTTGCGCTGCGGAATGTTCGGACGGTGTGCCTGTTCATGGGCAGTACCAGGAAATTCTAGCGTCAGCTGCAGGGCCATATGAGTTGCTGGACATGATTAACACGCTAGGTTATGACAGGCATGATCAGTGGCAAGTGCAGATTCAGGCCCAGATACAGACCAGGGCGCGAGTGCTGTTCAAGTCGTCATTCCTATCCGTAGATGAAGTCCGCGCAGCACACCTGGAGCCTGTATACGACCTGGCCTCCGCTGTGACGGAAGCCTTGGCCGGATATGGTTCTAATGCCCGTCTATGCGTGTTGCCCGAGGGACCGCAGACCATTCCCTATTTAAAATAGGCTGGCCGGTAGTTCAGTAAGAACAACAAAAACCCAAACCTGAAATCAGACCTGGGTTCTTATTATTGTCGAATTACCTTATCTCATTTTCCAAGAAACAAGGATAACTGAGGAATCTAGGCGACCTGTACGACGGCGCCTGCTGCTTCGAGTTTGCCCTTGACCTCATCGGCCTCGCTCTTGCCAATGCCTTCCTTGACAGCGGTAGGGGCGGCCTCAACTAGCTCTTTGGCCTCTTTAAGGCCCAG
>CAUZQF010000021.1:0-17067 GCA_963581905.1 Dehalococcoidia bacterium | reverse complement strand
GGACTTTGAATCCTTTGACCCAGGTTCGAATCCTGGCCGGGCAGCCAATTGTTGATTTCGAGTTTTCCGGACGGTCCCACACTCCGCACTAACTGATATGGTGCGACTGTCATCTCATCTCATCACATTAACCTTCTTCTTTGCGTGTTTTGCATATTTGTATAAACATGACAACATTGGCCTGCAATTATGTTCGCGATTCAAATACCCTTCTGGCCCTGAATTAATTAGCGTTTTTTCATGGGCTGTACAATGCACGGGTCGCGCCCCCATGATGAGATGACGGGATACAAAGCATGGCAAAGGTACGATATATTGTGAACGACACTGAGGAGTCCGTGAACTTCTATGTCCAACATTTGGGCTTCGAACTACTCTTCAACGCAGGGCCGTTCGCCATGATTAAGAGGGACGACCTGACTATATTGGTTAGCGGCCCGAAGACTTCAGTTGCTCAGCCCATGCCTTACGGTCGTGTTATCGAGCATCTTCGCCCACTCGGCTCTCGGTTTCATCAGAAACAGACCGTCCAGAATGCGTATAAGTTCGCGATTATTCTGAGATCTCGGTGTGTGGCTAGCGAACCTTGGATCGGCCACAATCTGTTGAAGGCCAACTGCTCGACAAAAGCCGTCCCAAAAACGTTCCGATTCGATCATCACCAACTGAACCCACTTAACGTCGGCGCACTGGTAATAATTAAAGAGCGGGTTGCCCACTTCAGATCGAGATATGTGATCTGGTGCACGTCCAAACTGCAGGGCCGCCATCAAGTCACCGCCAATTGCCCACAAGCCAGTGTTAAGCAGTGAGCAGTCTATTCGTTGACCGACACCTGACTGCTCACGCTCGTATAGGCCGAGCGCTATGGCGGCGGTAATGGCCAGCGACGTGGCTTGATCACCCATGCCTGGGCGCTGCTGTATGGGAGGGGAGCCTGCTTCACCAAGACTGCCTATTATACCGGAGCGAGCCCAGAATGCAGCATAATCGAATCCTGATCGATCTCTGTCTGGGCCTTCCGGGCCGTAGCCTGTCAACGCGACGTATATGATTCGAGCGTTGGCCTTCGATACATCTTCGTATCTGAGCCTGTAGCGATCCATCTACCTGCGTCGCCAATTTCCGAACAATCTCCTGCCCTTGCAGGCTGTTCAGGTCCACAGCGAGACTTTTTTTGCCTCGATTTAATAGCTCGAATATAACGTTCACACCGCCGAGGTACTGAATCACACCGGTGTGGTCCAGGGTAATACTTCGCACGGGATCTCCAGTATCGGGATGTTCGATCTTTAAAACGTTGGCTCCAAGGTCGGCGAGTATTGCACACGCTGAAGGCGCCGCTACCCAGTTGGCGACTTCCAACACCTTTATGTCATCAAACATGCCTGTCATGTACGATTCTCCCTTCGTTTAAGGCTTATGCGTTTTGAGACCAGTAATAAGGGTGATTCTTAAATATCTGTAGATAGGCCATATTAGCAACGAAAGGGAGCACAGATCTACCAGCCCCCACTGTGACGGTGTGAGAGGCATGAAACCGCAGCAGCATATCTGCCATTAGTTCACTTAGCTCAACGACCCTGCTCGCCCAACAGTGATATACTTCACACTTGAAAACCTGAATTCAACAACACTTAAATAACCAAAAGAGGGCGATGATTGGATGAAAATAACTGACGTTACGATGACGCAGCTCTTTTGCCCTCAAAACGACTCTACCCAGATCTCCATTCCATCCGCTCCCCGATCACAAGCCAGCAAACGGGGCCGCTTGTTGCTCCACGCGTACTCCGAAGAGGGCTCAGAGCCGAATCCCGCTGCCTTGGAGCAAAGGCCCGCATGAACCCCTCAGACCAGGCGGATGACGGCGAAAGCCGGCCCGCACCTCCTCGAAAGCGGCGCATGCCTCGACTGCAGATATTCGACTCTCTTTCGGCGTATCCAGATTACCGACTGCTGTTTATCGGCAACTTTTGTGCCAACAGTGCCCAGTGGCTGCAGCTACTCTCCATTGGCTGGCTAGTACGAAGCCTGACAGTCGGCTCCTCTTCATCTGCCCTTTTGGTCGTAACGGTCGGTGGCATGAATACCCTGCCTAGCCTGTTCTTCGGCCCCATAGCAGGTGTAATCGGAGATCGCGTTGATCGCCGTAAACTAGTTATGCGGGTCCAGATATTCATGTCCATATTCGCCCTGTTGTTCGCGTTCATGGTCGGGCTACGAATGGTCACAGTGTGGCACGCGTACATTTACGTACTGGTAAGCGGCCTATGCCTTACCATCACTCAACCCATGCGGCAGGCCATGATAGCCAACGTAGTTCCCAGGGAATCGCTGGGCAACGCCTACGCCACAAACGTAATCACCATTCCGGGCACTCGCATGATTGGCCCGTTTATAGGCGGCATCCTGATCGCAACACTGGGGTTCTTCTGGAACTTCACAATGGAAGCTGCACTGTACGCGGCGAACGTTCTGCTGCTCATGCGAATGAAAATGCCCTACTATAGGCCGCGTAAGATCGCCAAAGGCCAGTCCATTCTCGTAGACCTGATTGAAGGCTTCACATATGTTTGGAGAGACAACCGCGTGATCGTTTACCTGACAGTCTTGAGCCTGCTACCGAATACCCTACTGCAGCCTCTCATGTTCCTTCTGCCGGTGTTCACAGAGGAGGTGCTGCGGCGCGGCCCGGAAATCGGCGGCCTGTTCTTGGCCATCAACGGCTTTGGCGGCATGGTCGCAGCAATGCTTATCGCTTCGTTCGGCTTCGTGTTCCGCAAAGGCCAGATCGTCCTTGCCACCGCATTAATCAGCTCAGTCCTGGTGCTGCTGTTCTCCCAGGCCTATATCCTGCCAGTGGCCTTCTTTTTGATCATGCTCTACGCCGCCAGCCAGACGGTGTACCGCACAACAAACGGAACGCTTATTCAACTGCTGGTTCCCGATGATATGCGCGGTCGTGTAACGACTCTCCAGCGATACAGTATGGGCTTCGTGGTCTTATCCAGCATGGCCGTTGGCTGGTTCGCAGGCGTGTTCTCTGTCTCTGTGGCCCTGGCCGTGATGGGAGTAATGGGCATTGTCGCTGGAACTGGCGCATACATAATCTCTAGTCGAATTAAGGAGCTTGCATAAGAATGCAATATAGGACTCTCGGAAAAACTGGCCTAAACGTCTCGCTGGCAAGTTACGGCACTGGCGGGCAAAGCCAGTTTGGTCAAAAGGCAGGGCTGGAGCAGAAGTCCCAGGATGATCTGATACATCGCTGCCTGGATTTGGGCATTAACCTCTTCGATACGCACGAGGCATATGGCAGCAGCGAGGAGATTCTTGGCCGATCACTCAAGGGCGTGCCGAGGGATTCCTACCATCTGATCACCAAGTGGCGATATCACAACAGCGGAGTGCCGAAAGAGGACGCTGAGGACCTGGCCAGGTCTGTGGAGCGCAGCCTAAGCAGGCTGAAAACGGATTACGTGGACATCATGATGATCCACGGCATCATGGCGGCGGATTACGACCTGGTGATGGAGCGGTTCATGCCCGTCATGGACAGGCTAAGGACAGAAGGAAAGTTTCGCTTTAATGGCTTCAGCACCAGATACATCGTCGACCCATGGCAGGAGTCACCGCCTCTCGCGCTGAAAAAGGACCCAGATATTTGGGACACGGTGATGCTGAAATACGGAATTCTGAACCAGATCGCGGCCAACGAGACTCTGCCTCTGGCTATCGAGCATAACGTGGGTATTTTGAACATGGCTTCGGTGCGCATACGTCTGCCCAACCCGCAGCTCTTGATGGAATCCATCTCCGATTGGAAGCAGAAGGGTTACCTTGCTGAAGATAGCCTACCCGCTGAAGACCCTCTTGGCTGGCTGGTGCATGGAGACGTAGATTCGGTGATAAGCGCAGCCTACAAATTCGGCGCGGAACACCCGGCGATTTCTACGGTCATCACCGGCACCGGCAGCATAGACCATCTGGAAACGAACGTCGCAGCGCTGGAGAAGCCCAGCCTGCCGCCGGAAGACGCCCAGCGCATCCGGGACCTATTTGGCAAAATAGGGGAATACGCCTGATATAACTTCAAGCGCTCCCGGAATGAAAAGCTACGGCCTTACTTCACCCTGCTATCTTATCCAGCTTCACAACGCCATCACATGTAAAACTAAAACTCGACGACGGAGCGAAGTACATCGCCGCGTTCCATCTTGTGGAAGGACTCCTCCACATCATCGATGCCTATGGTCTCGCTGACGAACTTGTCCAGCGGAAGCCTGCCCTGCAGATACAGGTCGATAAGCATTGGAAAGTCCCGCGTCGGCAGGCAGTCGCCATACCACGAAGACTTCAGCGAGCCGCCACGGCCAAAGATATCAATGAGAGGCAACTCTATCTTCATGTCCGGACTCGGCACACCAACCAGCACTACAGTGCCCGCGTGATCCCGTGAGTAAAAGGCCTGCTCATAGGTCTGCGGCAGCCCAACCGCGTCAATGGCCACGTCGACTCCATTGCCACCGGTGAGTTCGCGCACAGCCTCTACCACGTCTGTCGATGAGGAGTTGATGGTGTGCGTGGCGCCGAATTCCTTGGCCCACTCCAGCTTTCGGTCGTCGATGTCCACGGCTATGATCGCATGCGCCCCAGCCAGCTTTGAGCCCGCTATGGCCGCATCACCAACACCGCCGCAGCCGAATACAGCTACCGAATCTCCCCGCGAGACGTTGCCCGTGTTCATAGCCGCGCCTAGGCCAGCCATCACGCCGCAGCCTATCAGCCCTGCGACGGCGGCACCGGCCCGGGAGTCGACCTTGACGGCCTGCCCAGAATCAACCAGCGTAAGCTCAGCGAAGGCGCCAATGCCCAGAGCTGGCGATAGCTTTGTACCGTCAGTCAGCGCCATTGGCTGCACGGCATTGCGGCTGGCGAAGCAGTACCAAGGCCTACCTCGCGAGCACGACCGACAAGTGCCACAAGGCGCGCGCCACGCCAGGATAACGAAGTCGCCCGGTTCGACGTTCGACACGCCGTTGCCAATCTTCTCCACTATCCCCGCAGCCTCATGGCCCAAAAGATAAGGAAACTCGTTGTTGATAGCGCCTTCGCGGTAGTGCAGATCCGTGTGGCAAACGCCGCATGCCTGCACTCGCACCAGCGCCTCGCCAGGTCCGGGATCAGGCACCAGCACTGTCTCCACGGTGACCGCTGCGCCCTGCTCCCTGGCTATAACACCACGGACTTCGTTAACCATATGCTCCTTCCAGAACGCAAAGGACTGCTCATTTAATGGGATAACAGTTCCGAGCAAAAATACAAAAACTTTGCGTGGGGTTAATGTTCTTGACAGTGAGTCGAAGATACCATTCCGTTATAGGCATGACAATAGCCGAATAGCTATTCCTGACCTAAACGGCCTCAGATATGAGACGCAGATCTACCCAGAGGCCTAGTCCGAGGCTCCTGCTGCATTGGGCACGACTGCCTTGGCCTCTTCAGGCAGAGTCTCCTCCCAGTCGCCAATCAGCATGTGCGAAGTCGGTTCCAGCAGGATGGTAACGACTGCTCCGCCGAGGCTCGCGACCAACGACAGCACAATAATGGAGTTGTATGTACCAGTCAGGTCCAGCATTCTACCAGCTACGAAGCTCACAAATGCGTGCCCCAATAGCGCGCCGGACATCTGCCAACCATAAACCCTGGCCATTGGCCCCGTGCCGTAATACTGACGGTTGATGACCAGGTAACCCGTCCATTCTCCGCCGAAGCCTATGCCAAATATTGCGGCGAATATGTAGAAATCCATGGCGCTTTGGGCGAAGAATAGGTAGATGACAGCCAGCCCCTGTATGGCCAAGCAGGTCGCCATTATCTTCTTCGTGCCGTGCCGCTCCGCAAGAATAGGCGTCAGTAATCTGCTGGATATGCTGACCAATGATATGATCCCCAAAATCCATGCAGCGTCTATCAGCCCTACGCCTCTTTGCACCGCCAGCGGGACAGAAAATACCATGACTACGCCGTGGCCCGCGCATCCTAATCCATGAATGGCAGGCAGGTTCCAGAACGCCCTGGTACGCCTGACGTGACTGTTGAACACCTTGGTCCTGAGCTGTTCTATGTTCGACGCCATACGAGCTTGAAACGGTTCATCATCCGTCATTCCATAGGGCTTCATGTTCAGGTCCTGAGGCCTGTCCCTGAAGAATATTGCCAGGGTGAACAGAACGATACCGGCGAAAAGCGCGATCGCAAGGAACGTCGCTTCCCAGCCTAAGTTGACCACCATATTGCCCAGTAGCGGCGCCATCACAAAGGGCCCTATACCAGAAGCGGCCCACAGTATACCGGTTCCCAGTCCCAGGGATCGCCGGAACCAGCCAGCCACAGCGGCCATCAGCGGAACCATGAATATTGACTGGACCGCTCCTCGCATCACGCCGAAGGTAATCATGAGTTGCCAGGATGTGTGCATATATGCGACGGCGACCAGGACGATGCAGTACCAGGCCGCTCCTGCAATCATCATTTTGCGTGCGCCGAAGCGGTCGCCCATCCACCCGGCGACAGGCGCCAGTATCGCTGCAGTCAGAAAGTACAGACCAAAAGCAGCGCCAATGCTGGTAAGGCTGAACCCGAACTTTCCATCGGTATCCGCCAGCGGTTGCACTAGCACCCCGCCTGCGAAGTTGATGGAAAGCGCAATCACCTGGACCATGGCTAACACGGCGACGATGACCCAGGCGTAGTGGAAATTAGCTTTACTTATTTTTCGGGAGGGAGTGTTGAGGAAATCTAGGTTTACCAACAAAAGCGCCTTTGCTTGGCCGGGTCCTCCTACTCGTTCTTGCCGCTTAGACCCTGGCCAAATTCATAAATGCTTAGTTATTCGAAAAGCTATTGCCAAGGATGATAACACGTGCAAGCAGGCAGATGTCGGAATTATTAGTATTGAATTCCACGCCTATGTCGATCAGGTAATCTGTTATTTACCGGCTCAACGAGTATAATGCCGCAAAAAGCAGACTTGGCCTCGTCACTAAGGAGTAACTACATGAAATTCGGCCTACTTTACGAGACACAACGGCCCTTCCAAGGCACAGAGGTTGACTGGAATACCCTTTACAAGGAGACACTGGAGCAGTGCCAACTGGCCGACCAGGTGGGCTTCGATAACCTCTGGTTCGTCGAACATCACTTCCTGACAGGCTTCTCGGGATCGCCGTGCCCGGAAGTGCTAATGGGCGCGCTGAGCCAGATAACCAAGAACATCAGGATAGGCTTCGGCGTATCCATACTGCCTCACGCGCATCCGGTCAGAATAGCCGAGCGAGTTGCTATGGTGGACCAGCTAACCAACGGTCGCGTCGAGTTCGGCACGGGACGCTCCAATGCCTATGAGCAGATGGGGCTAGGCGTGGACCCTCGCGACACCCGGGAGATGTGGGAAGAGTCCCTGGCCATGCTGCCTAAGATATGGCAGTCGGATGAGTTCTCGTGGGAGGGCAAGTACTGGAACGTGCCGACCCGCCGAGTGCTGCCCAAGCCATTCCAGAAGCCACATCCCCGCATGTACCTGGCCTGCACTCAGGCGGAGAGCTTCAAGCTGGCGGCCGAGCGCGGCATTGGCGTGCTGTCTTCCGCCTCATACGCGACTCATATCCTGGCGGAGCATGTAAAGGTCTACAGGGAGCACATCAAGAACGCCAATCCCGTCGGCGCGTTTGTCACCAACTTTTGGGGCAACAATGTGCACGCGTACTGCGGCACCGACAACGACGAGGCCCGGAAAACAGCCGCAGATTCCATGAAGGCGTTCTTCGGCCCAGACAAGCCCTACATTGCCGGACGCATCGGAGCATACGAGGAGCTGCTTGAGGCATGGGGCGGAGTTCCCGACCACTTACAAGCCGACTTTGGCCGTTGGATTCGCCAGTCCGATGAGGCCCACAAGGAGCAGGCCGAGCAGGCGGGCGTATCGCTGGACTCGGGTCCTGGCGCGGCGCGGGCCGCCATCGCAGAGCTAGACCCCAACACCCTGGCAGACCGTGGCGTCATCATTGCAGGCGACCCTGACAGCTGCGCCAAGGCCATTCAGATGTACGAGGACATCGGAGTAGACCAGGTGATGATGATTATCCAGACGGAGTCCATCCCCCACGAAAAGGTGATGAGCTCCATCGAGCTATTCGGCAAAGAGGTATTCCCTAGATTTCGAGAGGCCGACAAGGCGAAGGCAGGAGTCGCAGGGAACTAGGTTTTAGCACACGAAACACGGAGTCTCCATGTTGAACGAACACGATAAATTAGCGATTGACGGCGGGAATCCTGTCATTAGTGAACCTCTGCCGACAGGCGTGTCTGGTCCTAGCATCATAGGCGGGGAAGAGATAGATATCGTCACGGACCTGCTCCGCCGTCAACAGCTCTTCCGATACTCCGAAAACAGCGAGACCAGCGCATTCGAGAAAGAAGCTGCCGAGGTACTGGGTGTGGAGTTTGCCGTCATGGTCAATTCCGGCACCAGTGCCCTTATTTGCGCCCTCATTGGCGTAGGTGTTGGCCCCGGAGATGAGGTGATTATCCCGGGCTACACTTATATCTCCACCGCCTCCGCTGTCGTGGCCGTCGGCGCGGTCCCTGTAATAGCCGAGATAGACGACTCGCTTGGGCTTGACCCGGCCGACGTTATTCAAAAGATTACACCTCACACTAGGGCCATCGTCCCGGTGCACATGCGAGGCACCCCTGCCAGACTCGATGCCTTGATTGCGGTCGCAAAAGAGCATGACCTTAAAGTAGTGGAAGACTCCTGCCAATGCGTAGGCGGCTCGTACAAAGGAAAGCCAATCGGCACTCTTGGAGACGTGGGAACATGGAGCCTGAACTACTACAAGACCATTAGCTCTGGAGAGGGCGGTCTGGTCTTTACCAACGACCGAGACATTTACGAGCGGGCCTCCTATGCGTCCGACCCGGGTTTCCCAATGTGGACAAAGTCAGCGGGCGACGGTTGGAGCAATCCGCCCTTCTCTTCTCAGACCTACAGGCCTAGCGAGATCACAGGAGCGATAGGTCGCGTGCAACTGCACAAGCTTGCTACAGTCATCGAACACCAACGCGAGGTTCAGAATGCTTTCCTGGGCGCTCTGGACGAGGGCCGGGGATATAAGCTTCAGCACATGGACGACCCGGCAGGCGACACGGGCGTCGCCGCGTCCATAATCGTGCATGACGAGGAGTTGGCCAGGGGCTACGCTCTGGCCTTAGAAGCCGAGGGAGTGCCCGCAGCCACCATCTATAACGAAGGCATACCGGACCGCCACATCTACAGCGACTGGGACTCTATTCTGAACAAGCAGTCGCCGCACCCCACGGGCTATCCCTGGAAAGACCCCGCCTACAAAGGCAACGTCCAATACTCCAAGGGCATGTGCCCACGGACGCTGTCATTGTTGGGACGCAGCATCCGCTTCGACTTCCACATGAACCTCACGGTGGAGCACGCCAGGCTTATGGCCCAGGCCCTCAACAAGGTCGACGCAGCGCTGGGGTAAGGACTGGCATAACACGCATGCCGGCAAGCTGACCGAGCAGCCACAAGAGTCTAATCGAATACAGCTATGGCCTCAATCTCGATCTTGAGGTGGGGCAGGTCCAGGCCCGCCACCTGCACGCGAGTACTGGCAGGCAGGTTGTCTCCGAAGTACTTCATTCGGACTTCTTGCGTCAATTTCTTTCCCTCTGCTGATACATCGGTGACGAAGTTTGTGATCTTCACAATGTTGTCCAGAGAGCCGCCCTCAACCTCCATGATGTGCTGAATGCGCTTCAGGATAACGTCGGTCTGCTGGCCGATGTCACCGAACTCAGCGTCGGTCATTTTGGCCGTAGCCCCGGCCAGGTACAGCGTATTGCCTGCCCTGACCGAGTGGAAGTGAGGTGATCCCGTCATGGGAATCTCTGGATAGTTCCTTCTAATTAATTCCATATTGTCCTCCGCGATGACTTGTTTCATAGGCTAATTAAATAGGGTCCTACAGTTGCTCCGAAAAAAGTTAGAATACCAGTGGTATCTTATCTTAGCGCTCCCATTCGTAGAAGCCTTAAAGTTTGAATGGGCTAGCCAAGTCTATTGTCTATCTAGGGAGATACAAAAAAAATGAAACAGGATAATCGTGTAATAGCTGCCATGAAGGAAGGCCGGGTGGCCTACGGCTTCAACCTCATATTCCCATCTCCACACGTGGTAGAGATCTTGGGAATGCTGGATTTCGACTTCGTCTGGCTGGATGGCGAGCATGGGCCCTTCACCTTGGAAAATATCGAGGACATATGCAGAACGGCGGACGCAGCCGGCATGACCACCATTGCTCGAGTGCCGGACGTAAACGCATCGACTATCCTGCGCTTCTTGGACAGAGGTGTACAGGGAATTTATGGACCACACATAGCAACCAAAGAAGACGCCCAAAGACTGGTGGACGCATGTTACTTTGGGCCCCAGGGACAGCGCTCCTTTGGAGCAAATAGAGGCACCGATTATTGGCATGACATCCCAGACCTGAAGGCCTACTACCAGAACTGCAACGACAATATGTTGGTAGGCGCGCTGCTCGAAGACCAGGGCTCCATCGACAACATCGACGAGATTCTTGCAGTGGATGGTATCGATTATTTCGGCATCGGCCCCAACGATTTCTCCCAGGGTATCGGCTACCCCGGAGAGCCAGGACACCCAGAGGTCGAAAGGGTCACCCGAGAGCTTACCGACCGTATCAGAGAGGCGGGGCGTCGAATGGTTACGGACGTCCTTGAATCCGAGTGGATAACGACTATCCTTATCGACGGCGGAAGAAAGGTCTTGGATCGCCGAAAAGATTAAAGTCGACAAGAGATAACACAATACAGGCGGGAGAAGAGCACGTGGGTCGAAAACGTCGGTTGTAAAAGCGGCTGGATCCGGTTCACAGCAGGTGCGTGAAGAGGTCATGACACGCTTACATGACCAGTGTGATAAATAGGCCGACTAACAGAGCAACATGCCTGAGCCTTAAACTCTAATCAAGGCTCAGGCATATCTTTTATGGCTAGTTAACTAGCCGGCGATGGCATCGTAGTGATCGAAATTGGCGATGACCTTCTTTTCGTAAAGGGCAGCCATCTTCTCATTTGAGTAACCCAGCAGACCACCCAGGACCTCCTGGTTGTGCTCCCCTACCTTAGGGGTTGAGCCAATCACAACTGGCGTCCTGCTGAAGTGCCAGAAGTCGCCGGACACGGCCATGGTTCCAGCCAGGAAGTCCGGGACATCCACCATGGCTCTGCGTTCCCACGGATGGGGGTCCTCTGCAGCCTCAGCAATGGTGTTAACGGGAGCAGCCGTAATGTCAAACTTTGTGAAGTGGTCTATGGCTTCCTTCATGGTCAAGTTGGACAGCAGATTTTCCATCTCACCATTGACGATATTCTTGTGCTTGGTCCGCTCTGGCCGTGAGGAGAATCGAGGGTCCTCCAGCCATTCCGGCTTATTCAAGGCATTACACACACGGTGCCACTGGTGCTGGTCTCCGGCGGTAACCAGGACCCATCCACCCTTGCAAGGATATATGCCTCCCGGAGCGCCTTCAGGGCCTTCACCTCGGGAAGGAGACTTGCCGGTGCCGTGGTATGCCGAGATAGGAATCTCCGTGTAACTGTAGCCCGTGTCAGCCAAGCAGACATCCATGCTCTGGCCTTGCCCCGACTCCACTCGCTCGTAAAGGGCAGCCATGGTGCCCAGAGCAGCGTGCAGTGCAGTAGTCCGGTCGATAATGGGCACGCCAGCGCGGATAGGCGGCATTCCCTCTTCGCCCGTAATCATAGCGATGCCAGACATGGTCTGGCCGATTGGGTCGTAGCCGATCTTCTCTTTATAGGGGCCGAACTGACCATAGGCGGATACGTTCACCATGATTATCCGCGGGTTGAGTTCCTTGAGAACATCGTACCCAAATCCCATGACTTCAATAGTTCCCGGTCGGAAGTTTTGCAAGAGCACATCGGAGATCTTAACTAGTTCTCGCAAAGCCTCTTTGCCTTCTTCCTGGCGAAGATCAATGCTCAGGCTCTTCTTGCCGCTGTTATACTGCACCCAGTAGGCGCTCTGCTTTCCAACGAAGGGCGCATGATAGCGCGTCTCTTCGCCACCGAGGCGTTCTAGCTTGATAACCTCGGCTCCCATGCGAGCCAGTACTTGGGCACATCTTGGACCAGCCTGATGCCGACCAAGATCGAGAACTCTTACGCCGTCTAATGGGCCTTTTCCTTCAACCATATTTTCACCTCAAAGTAAGTCTCTGTTATACCAGTTGTTTCTTTCAAAGGGCGTAATTAAGCCAGTGCACCACCGAGGCGCCGACATCGGCTATTAACGGCCCTTTCGCGAGAGGAAATCAGGGAAGGCATCCTCCACGCCAAAGCCTACAACCTTGTCCGTCGTGAACGTCCTCTCGTTTTCGTACATCTGTCTCATATCGGCGCCCTTATGCTGTAGAAGAAGCTCCTTGATGCCCATAACGGACTCCCGTCGGTTGTTGGCAATTGGTGTCGCTATCTCTAGGGTCTTCTCGCGGAGTTGCCCACAGGGAACCAGGTGGTTGAGCAACCCGATTCGGTAAGCCTCTTCCGCCTCCACGACTCGACCGGAAAACAGCAACTCTTTCGCCATAGGCCAGCCAACCTGATTAGTCAAAGTCCAGGTGGAATTGATTCGTCCGTAGGCTGCTGCCAGGAATCGAAAACTTGAGTGCTCGCAACCGATGCGAAAGTCCAGCGACGAAGCCAGAACTCCGCCGCCGCCATATGCCAGGCCGTTCATCATTCCGATGACAGGCTTAGGTGAAGCGGAGATCTCATAGCCCTGCTGAGAACGCACTGCGCTGGTGCGCTCTCTCTCCTCTTCTGTCAGCTCCTTGGCGTGCACGCGCTGTTCGTGGATATCCCCTCCGGCGGAGAAAGCACGCTGCCCTACTCCCGTTATCACGATACATCCTATGCTGTCATCAGCGTTCATGGTCTTCACGCCGTCATGCAACTCGGAACTTAGCTTGTGGTTCAAAGCGTTAAGGACTTCCGGCCGGTTTAGCGTCAGTATTCCAACACCGTTAACATTCTCAACCAGGATATGTTCATAGGCCATAAATTCACCGCCTCCATTTACGTCAACTTATTCTCCTCAATTATGGTGTAACACCGAGAACAGAGGAATGTTGAGTATTCTATTCTCAAGACAAAGGCGGGTCAACGAAGGGTTCATTGGGTGTACAGAAATAGAACAGCAGGCAACAAACATTCAAAGTGAGGTATCATTAATAATCTTTGTCTTTTCCATCTTCGCAGGTGAAAGGCTGCCTAGCAGATGGTGTGGTCGCTGAATTTTATGGTCAACGAATGAGTGTCCAGTCCGCAGCAGAGCATAGGTTAGGTGTTGCCTTTGTGTTTAGTAAGGAAACGGCGGATATATGATTCAAATGAATAGGACTGTAAATGCTAGAACTCTCTCGTCTTGCCAGGATTCGCACTGAAATCTTGGCCGGACTCACCGTTTCACTGGCGCTCGTTCCCGAGGCAGTCGCCTTTGCCTTCGTAGCGGGTGTCGAACCTCTCGTAGGTTTGTACGCCGCATTCTTGATGGGGTTTATCACCTCTCTGACGGGGGGGAGGCCCGGCATGATATCCGGAGCCACCGGGGCGTTGGCCGTAGTTATGGTCGCCCTGGTCAGGGACAACGGCGTAGACTTTCTGTTCATCACCGTGATCCTCATGGGAATAATCCAGATGGTCATCGGCTTGCTGAAATTAGGCAACCTGATTCGCATGGTGTCCTACCCAGTGATGTTTGGCTTTGTGAACGGGCTTGCCATCGTCATCTTCTTGGCGCAACTGGAGAGTTTTAAGGTAGAAGGCGCAGATGGCCACGAGACGTGGCTACCCATGGGCGATATGGGTATCATGCTCGCTCTGGTGGCGTTGACAATGTCCGTAATTTACCTGCTGCCAAGAGTGACAAGAGTCTTCCCGGCAGCCCTGGCCGGAATACTGGTCGTCTCGGCGTTAGTGATATTCGCCGGCATTCCCACCATCACGGTGGGCGACATCTCCAGCATATCTGGAGGTCTCCCGTTATTCCGAATACCGGACGTGCCATTTAACATGGAGACCGTTCGAATTATCCTGCCCTTTGCTCTCATTCTGGCAGGCATCGGTCTGATTGAATCCCTGCTCACCCTAAATTTGATCGATGGCATGACCGAGACAAAAGGGCAAAAGAACCGCGAGTGCGTCGCGCAGGGCGCAGCGAACGTGGTAACCGGATTCTTTGGCGGCATGGGCGGTTGCGCTATGATCGGCCAGAGTATAATCAACATCGAGTCGGGCGCAAGATGGCGGTTATCGGGCATAGTGGCCGCCGTTTTCTTACTGATCTTTATTCTTTTTGGATCATCTCTGATCGAGCGCATACCTCTCGCAGCCCTTGTAGGCGTTATGTTCGTGGTCGTAATCGGCACCATGTCGTGGACTAGCATGCGGATCATTGGCAAAGTACCTAGGGCCGATGCGCTGATAATGATATTTGTTACAGCGGTCACAGTAGCCACAGACCTGGCCATCGCAGTAATCGCCGGAGTGATCGTATCCGCGCTGGTGTTCGCGTGGAAGACCGCCCGTTTCATCTACGTTGATGACGGCGCCGGGATCACTGAAGAGCGTCATGTTTATAACCTTCACGGACAGCTCTGCTTCGCCTCGGTCAGCACCTTTAACGAGTTGTTCATTCCCAGGCTCGACCCAGTAGAGGTTGTCATTAATTTTCAAAACGCCAGAGTTTGGGACCACGCAGGTATGGAGGCCATCGTGGACCTTGCTCGCAGGTATGAGCGCGCGGGAAGACAGCTACATCTCCTGAACCTTAGCAACAACTGCAGAAACATGCTTATCAAGGGCGACATTATTGTTGAGAGCGAGGGGAGTACTGATCCTGGACTGGCTCATCGAGTCACAATCTCCGGCCTTGGAGGTTCCAGCGAGGGCCAGTAACCACGGCCCTCAGAACAGGCTATTGGGTAATTCACCTGCCTAACTAGCACAGAGAAGGACCTGGGAACAAAACGTAATCCTCGCAAAAAGGACCGGCGACCCTAATGCCCAACACGCCTACCTGTTTCCGTTTAGCCTGCCTAAACTCACGACAATTCAAGCCCTGTCTACCCGCTAAATGAGACAACCTCCACGCTTCTATTACGGCTGGTATGTCGTCGGAGCTGCTGCCGCAATCAACTTCGCCAACGCAGCCGTTGCGATCGCAATTCTAAGTATTTTTATTATCCCAATAAGCAACGAACTAGGCTGGACTCGAACAGAGATCGCTGGGGCTGCCAGCTTAGGGGCTATCTTGGGGGCAGCCTTTGCACCGATCAGCGGTTGGGTCCTAGATCGAGTCGGCTCGCGCCTGATACTGGTAGTCGGGTGCATCATAATTGGGGCGACTTGCCTGTACCTGTCGGTGGTCCAGACGTTAGTAGGCTTTTATATAGCCTTCACACTGGCCCGCGCTTCCGAACTGGGCATCACCAGCGTCAGCACCTCCACCGCAATTGGAAAGTGGTTTTTGCTCTATCGAGGCAGAGCCACTGGGCTAATTTTTTTTGCAGAGTCAGCTGGAATTATAGTCCTCGCTCCGATTATTCAAATGATTATTGGCGCGGAGGGATGGAGGATGGCGTGGGTCGTGCTGGCAGGATGGATGTTCGCCATCGGAGTGATTCCTTCAGCACTTTTCATGCGGCGTCAGCCAGAAGACATGGGGCTGAACGTGGACGGCAGGGTTCGAAACGTGACTTCGGAAACAGGCCAGCCAGCCTCCAATAACGATCAAGACTGCAACCGGGACAGGGAAGAATACAAAGAAGAGGTCTCATGGTCCTTTGCGCAGGCTCTTCGCACTCCTACCTTTTGGCTGCTACTGATATCCCTGTTCGTCGTAAGCATTGGGACCTCTGGAGTTGGCGTGCACCTGGTGCCTCACCTGATTCAGCAGGGATTAAGCTCGCAATCCGCCGTAGGCGCAATCAGTGTAATGTTCGCAGCAGGAGCACTGGCTTCAGTGGCGTTGGGATTCGCTAGCGAGCGAATATCGCCACGTATATTGATGGTATTGACCTACCTGCTGGTAGCCGTCAGCGTCGGAATTCTCCTTGAGGCAGACACCATACCTGAAACCTACCTGTTCGCCATTACCAGCGGCACTGCGACCACCGCTTTTTTTATCATCCCTTTTCTGCTCTGCTCCAGTTACTATGGAAGGGCTTCCCTGGGATCCATATACGGTGCCAGCAAAGCGGTACAGGTTGGAGGTCTTGCGCTTGGGCCGGTAGTAGCAGGGCTAATGTATGACACAACTGGGAGCTATCAAGACGCCTTCCTATGGTTTGGCTTACTGGCCTTCGCCAGCTCCATGCTGATTCTAATCGCCCGCCGCCCGACCATACCCAAAAGCGAGCTTGCATGAATTCCCGAGTGACATTTTGTGCTTCTCGTCGATCACGATAGGTGTTGACGGCCTGCCCATCATCAGCTACTGCGCCGGTGACCTGAAGGTCGCGCACTGCGATAACATTACCTGCACATCGGGAACTGCTACAACGCTGGACAGCGATGGTAACGTCGGTCCGTTTACGTCGATCACCATAGCCGCAGACCGCCTTCCCATCATCAGTTACGAGGATGGCACCAACGATGATCTGAAGATCACGAGGTGTTCAAACGCGCTCTGCGTGCCGTAATTTAGGCGTAGATAAGGTTACACAAAAGTGTAGATATGCCTGCCCCTTTGGATTCAACAAACAGTTAGCTACAGTGACATGGAAGATTATCTTTAGAATTTAAGCCTCCCGCTGCGCGCATTTCATAGCTTGTGGAGGGCGCGAAAGGCCGCATCTCCTTCGGAGTTGGTAATACCCAGTCCTAACTTGTCAACCTCTGAAGCAGCAGCAATCAAGAAATCAGAGTTTACCGCGA